>NZ_JAKDJE010000120.1 GCF_030454045.1 Psychrobacter sp.
TATGATCTTAGAATGAAGCTGTTTGCTGGTATCATTAATTCCGAGCTTAAACTATAGTGGATACACTCTAAAAATGTCATAGCGCTACTGGGATGAATTTTGCGCAGCCTCTGGGAACGCAGCACGCAAGTAAAATTTATACCAGTAGCGCGTTTAAATCCATAACAGTTTTACATTCAGCTAACTATATGACTTTTGCAAGAGGTCTATTTAACTGATATAGAAGCTATTTTTTATCAAAAGTAAGCAATTAAAATATTCTATTTGGGTAATAAAGTTTTTTACAGAATTTATTAAATAATTTAAGTAGTTAAGGATTTTTAGGAGTACCGTATATGACAGAAGTGAAAGCGATCGATCAACAGGCTGATAAAGAAGCACTGATTAATAATTGGCAGCAAGTAAAAAAGCAAATCAATCAAGCATATGAGCAGGCATCAGAGCAAACTCATAGATCTGCTGATAAAACAACTTTATTGGCGGTTTCCAAGACAAAACCAGCAGATTTGATTGCAACTTTAGCTCAGCAAGGTCAGAGAGATTTTGGTGAGAATTATCTACAAGAAGCCATCGAAAAAATCGATGCGCTAAAATCTCAGCCTGAATGCGAGGATATCGTCTGGCATTATATCGGTAGTATCCAACGCAATAAGACACGCGATATTGCCAAGCATTTTGACTGGGTGCAGACGCTGGAGCGAGAGATTATAGCTAAACGCTTGAATGATCAACGTCCAACGGATTTACCACCATTAAATGTGTTGATTCAGCTCAACATCGATGATGAAGAGAGTAAGTCAGGTTGCCTACCAGCAGAACTGCCAGCATTGATAACGACGATCAAGTCGTATGACCGTCTAAAGCTGCGCGGACTTATGATTATTCCTGCAAAAGCAGATACAAACGCTTTTGCACGAACAAAAGCACTATTTGACGATATAAAAGCCAGCCATCCAGAGTTGGATGCTTGGGATACACTTAGCATGGGGATGAGTGGCGATATGGCAGAGGCGATAGACAATGGGTCTACTATGGTACGTGTTGGTACGGCTATCTTTGGTGCGCGAGACTAGAATGCTGCGTCCTAGACCAATTGAATAAATGATTAATTGGCCAATCAATCAAGTCGTCTCTTCTAATCTGGTCACTAACATTTGCGTGATTTTGAGATTATCGGTGGCAATGATTTCAAACCGATAATTGGCGTACTCGATGGTGTCGGTTTTTTTGGGAATTTTGCGCAGCATGTACATCATAAAGCCACTGATGGTCTCATAGTTCTCACTGCGCGGTAAGTCAACGATATCTAATGCGCGAATGACGTCCTCAATGGGTGTCATACCATCAATCAGCCATGAGTTATCTGTACGCTGAACAATAGGCTGCTCCTCAAGCGTCACAAGCTCGCCCATCACAATGCTCATCACGTCTTTGAGTGTGATAACACCAACCACAAGCCCATATTCATTCACGATGACAGCGAAGTCTGCGCCAGTCGATTTGAACATCTCTAATACTTCAAACAAAGACAAAGTGTCGGGTACAAATAGTGCCGGTTTTAATAGAGATTTGTCTGTCAGATTGACCTCTTGCTGATTTAAAACCAAGGCCAGAAAACTGCGAGACTCTACGTAACCCACGATATGTTCTAGGTCGTCATCATGGCAGACCAAAAACTTATTGTGTGGCTCCTCAATCATGATATTTACGACCTCTTCGGTACTGGTTTTGGTATCAAAATATACGATGTTTTCGCGTGGGTTCATCACTGAGGTAACGGTACGCTCCTGCATATCAAAGATATTTTCTATTAGATGATGCTCTTGCTTTTTTAGCACGCCTGCTTCAGCGCCTGCATCCATGACGGCATAGATATCTTCTGGTGTCATATCGTCTTGGCGGATGGTTGAGATACCAAAGGATTTAAAAAGGATGCTTGCAGCGCCATCGAACACCCAGATAATGGGTTTTAATACAAAAATCAAGAGAATCATTGGGCGTACAAGGCGGACCGCTATCGCTTCAGCACTCGACATTGCCAAGCGTCTGGGCATCAGATCTGCAAGTAATGAAAACAGACTGGTGATGAGTACAAACGATATCACTGAAGCCACCGCTTCACTATTAAACATCTGCTCCAGATAAGGACTAATGGCTGACTCGCCCACAGCACCCGCCGAGATAGCAACCGCATTCAGTACTATCTGTACGACCGTGATAAAGCTCCCAGGATGATCCTGCATATTGAGGACATCAAGTGCGCGAACATCGCCTTCTTTGGCCATTATTTGCAATTTGATTTTGCGCCCTGCGGCAATCGCAATTTCAGCAGCAGAGACAAAGGTACTCAAGGCAAGTAGAAGGAGAAGAAAAACACTGGCAGTTAGCAAGCTCATGACATACTCGAAAAGAAGTAAAGAGGAATTGGGTCAAAAATAATCAGTAGTTAAAGGGAGAATATGAGAAGGTGGACGGTAAATTTGTTCATGTATAAAAACCAAAAAAGCTGGGCAAGCACCCAGCTAATAGGAAAATTCGACGTTTTGTCAAACGATCTGACTTGCACCTTTCAACTCATAAATTCGTAAATCATATAAGCTGAAAGGCAAGTGCGATTTAGCCTTTAATTGACCACTTATTGACCAACGGATAGCGGCGTTCACGTCCAAAAGCTTTGTGGCTGATCTTTGTACCGATGGGCGATTGCAAGCGTTTATACTCGCTATTGTCTACCATCTTGATGACTTTTGCGACCATCTCAGCATCAAAGCCTTTATCGATAATTTCCTGATAGCCCATATCTTCATCGATATAAGACATCAAGATACCGTCCAATACATCATAATCAGGCAAGCTGTCTTGATCCTTTTGATCTGGACGTAGCTCAGCAGATGGCGGACGAGTAATAACGCGCTCAGGGATGACAGGCGTGTCTTCTAGGCGATTGCGGTAGCTTGCCAATTTATAGACTTGTGATTTATACACGTCTTTTAGTACATCAAAGCCGCCAGCCATATCGCCATACAAGGTTGAGTAACCAACCGCTAATTCTGATTTGTTACCTGTCGTGATGACCAAATGACCAAACTTATTGGACAGTGCCATCAACACAACGCCGCGTGCACGGGCTTGAATATTTTCTTCGGTCGTATCCGCTGGTGACTTGTTAAATAGGGGCGCTAACGTATGACGGATACCTTCGACGGCGTCGAATATAGGACACACAGTATAAGAGACATTTAAGCGACGTGCTTGTGCTTGTGCATCTTCTAGACTGATCTGAGAGGTGTATTCGTACGGCATCATGACGGCATAGACCTTGTCAGCGCCCAACGCATCGACCGCGATACAGAGCGTCAGTGCTGAATCAATACCACCTGATAGTCCAACAATAATGCCAGAGAAACCTGAGTGATTGACATAGTCGCGTAGACCGACGACCAATGCCTGATACATCTCAGACTCACGGCTTAGAGACAAAGGTGCTTTGGCTTGGTTATTGAATTTGGCTGTATTGACATCTAAAGAGGCCAGCAATAACTGGTTCATAAAGC
This sequence comes from Psychrobacter sp., assembly GCF_030454045.1. Taxonomy (GTDB): domain Bacteria; phylum Pseudomonadota; class Gammaproteobacteria; order Pseudomonadales; family Moraxellaceae; genus Psychrobacter. The sequence continues at coordinate 3,555 of NZ_JAKDJE010000120.1, forward strand.
GCGGTGCTTCATGAGCCACGCTACCATCCGCTTGTACAGCCATAGAGCCGCCATCAAACACAAGATCGTCCTGACCGCCGACCGCATTGACATAGACGATAGGTAGATTGTTTTCGCGGCTGCGCTTAGCAAGCATGGCTTTGCGGTTGTCTTGTTTTTCAATCTCAAAAGGTGAGGCGTTTAAGCTAACAATCAGATCAGCACCTTGCTTTTTGAGTTCGGCAATAGGGCCTTTGTCCCATAGATCTTCACAGATGAGTAGACCAATGGTAATGCCTTTATAGTCAAATAACACTTGATTGCGACCTTTATCAAAATAACGACGCTCATCAAAGACGCCATAATTTGGCAAAATCTGCTTGTGATAAAAGCCTTTTTGATGACCATTGTGTAAGATAGCAGCAGAGTTAAAAGTACCGTGATGATCGACATGCGGATAGCCGACAATCATGACGATATCGTCAATATCGCTCAAGGTAGACAAGGCGCTTTTGACACGGCCGGATAGGCTTGGGCGTAGTAATAAATCTTGTGGAGGATAGCCTAATAGCGCAAGCTCTGGGAATACGATGACATCAGCGCCTTGCTCGCGAGCTTGTAGCGCAAGGGTGCGCATTTTTTCGACGTTGGTTGCCATATCACCCACCAAGAAATGTGACTGGGCTAAGGCAAAAGTGACGGTGTCTTGAGGCTTGTTGGTCTTACTGGCTTCGGCTGAGGTGTTAAGGTTGGGTTTATCAGTGTCTTTTGACATTGTTATTGTTCCTATCGATATATTATTAAAATTTGGTCAGTCTGTATTGATTTAAAATAAAATCAAAGTAAGTCCGAAATTCATTCAAAACTGCGCGCTTGCGTATCAATCTCGAATATTGAGCCGATATGAGGCGCCTAAATCCTGCATAAGTAGAGATACAATGCTTGAGGGCATGTGTACTTATGCCTCCTACTCCAAATGATCGCGCCATTCTAAAATGAGGTCTGATGATCTTCTAAAAGAAGAGGTTGCCAGTAGCTTGGTATCTGTTTCGACAGATGCGGCGTCTGTGACCTTGATGTAATGGCAAAATAAATGGGCGTCTACACACTTGAGTGTATTGAAAAGCTTAAAATAATTGCTTTAGTATAACATTAATTGTCATGACAAATAGAACGCGCCAGTGAATTCCCTCATAAGATAGCAGTTTAATGGCTGAACATAAAAGTGGTTTTGATGACACTGTTTTTCACAGTAAATTCATGCATTATGCGCTAGTTATTGTGGCCATCATCTAGGGCGTGTTGAACATTCGCAAATAGGCACTGCTGATCGCTAAAATTGTTCCA
>NZ_JAKDJE010000121.1 GCF_030454045.1 Psychrobacter sp.
CTGGAACAATTTTAGTGATCAGCAGTGCCTATTTGCGAATGTTCAACACGCCCTAAATATGAATTCACTGATTAAAATCCTGCAGGAATTGTACCCATGCGTTGGCTGATTGGCTGACCACGGCCCAAAAGACTGCTATAAATAGTGGCATTTTCCATCACGTGTTTGACATAGTTACGTGTTTCAGGAAAGGCAATCGACTCTACATATTGATCTGCCGCCAGCGAGCCGTAAGCTGGTTGCCAGCGTTTAGCATTATTGGGTCCAGCATTGTACCCTGCGGTTGCCAGTACTGGCTGGTAGTTTAGCTTACTCAAAATGTCACCCATATACCAAGTACCATAACGAATGTTGGTATCGCCACTATTGGCACGGCTCGCACTATAAGTCTCACCTAAGTTACGCGCAATGTATTTTGCCGTATCAGGCATGACTTGCATCAATCCGCTGGCGCCCACGTTTGAGCGTGCAGAAGACACAAAACGGCTCTCTTGACGCATGATTCCGTAAGCCCACGCCGGATCAATGCCAGCTGATTGACTATAACGCACCACTGACTCTTGGTGCGGCATAGGGTGCGAAAGTGCCAAGCTATTGACTCTATCGGTATTATCGACGGCATAAATCGCTCGATCAAGCCAGCCCATATCATACGCTTGACGCGCCGCCGCGATAATGAGATTGTCATCACGATTATCACGAGCCTGCTTCACCGCCCAGTTCCACTCGCGATTGGCATAGGCGCGATTGGCATCAGAATTATATAGCGCGAAAGCGCGAGCAAAGTTAGCGTCTTGCATAACGCGAGCACGTTCTGCGGTACTGACATCGGGCAGGTTGCTACCGCCTAGACGACTGGCATCAAAACGCTGGCCGATTCTGTCTTTTGCCATCAATCCATAATAGTCATTACTTTTTGCTAGGTTTTGATACATTTTTTTGGCGGTATTGCGCTTACTGCTATTGCTTGATTGCTCATAGGCGCGTGCCAGCCAGTATTGCCATTGACTGTCTTTCTGAGTCTCACCATCCATCTGTGCGATGGCCTCAACCACATCATCCCAGCGCCCAAAACGAATCGCCGCCATGGCGTAGTCTTCCGCTTCTTCAAAGTTAAAATCGTCATCCAAGCTATTGCGGAACCAATCAACAGCCTCAGCATTAAAGCCGTCATCGGTATTATGATTCATACGCTTGACCCCAATAATACGGTAAGCGTAACGACGCGTTTCATCATTTAATAGTTTGACAGCGCGCTGATTGTCTTGCTTGATATCGAAGTCTAACTGCAGGGCCGCCTCTCGATAAGATTTGTCTGCGATACGGCCAAGGGCATATAAATATAGGTATTGATTGGTTTGACTGGCAGGCTCACGGCCAAAGCGGCTAAAAAACGATGAGGGGTTGAGCTGAATTTCACTAAGCGCCGAATAGGCAATCGGTGTCCCTAAGCGCGATGACAATGCCATGATGTCGCCTGTCTTACCGACACGCAGCATCCGCTTGAGTCGAGCGGCGCGATCCTGATTGCTAATCAGCGCGTTGTTATTCATCTCCATCGCTAGCTGCTCACAAAGGGCTGGCTGCTTTTTGGTGGTGAGCCAAACATCAGATTTGGCTGCCATGGCGCGCATGGTATCACCGCCATTATTGAATCCGAGGGCAATAGCGCAGCGCTCACTGGCATCAGCATTGGTAATCAGATTTGCCACTTGTCTAACCGAGGCGTAGTCATTTGAACCCGCTTTAGTCTCCGCAAAATCAGCCACCAACTTCTCAGCCATGACCGTATCTGGATACTGACGCACAAACTGTGATACGGCCGCTGAACTTTGTGAATTGAGATCTAAATTCATTCGCCAATAGGTTGGATACATGGCAAATAGACCGCCGCTCATGATTTGCTCATAATTATAGAGCGCCCCCACATCCCCACGATCCGCTGCGATAGCCGCTGCCATAAATGAGTCAATACTACGGTCTTGCTGATAGTTACCCTCTTGTTGATAGCTCTCCTCATCACCCCACGTCAGCTCTGCACAAGCCACTTGTGACATACCAAGCGCGCTTATAGCGGTTGCCACACTCAATGCGCTTATCCACAACGAGCCTACTGTGAGTCGTTTCGACGTCTGCTTTTGACTGGTAAATTCTTCATCCTTGATGCTATGAGCAACACGCAACTTTGTCATACTGACTCTCTTTATAATATCTCTACAAATATTTGAATAACGGTTCGCTAAGTACCGCCAAGGGTATCGCAATCATCATACTATACTCATTGTGCTTTCAACTATCTCCTTTACCTTTTGTTAATAAATAGGACAGCACGGGGTAACATAGCAATGATAAAGAGTGGTGGTTTTATGAATGGTGAGCATCAGTCGTAGTAAATAATTGATACTGCTATGAATTATTTGTCATACTGAGGGTTTATTGTCGGTGCTAATTTTTCACATTAGTACAGGGTTGTGATAAAATACGCCACCTGTTAATCGGCTACTCCGTTATATTTTTGGTCAATCATGGACTTCCCCTTATGAGTGTTACTGTATTCAATCCCCGCATCGATGATGATGCTGTTGCTGAGACGACTGTCACCGCACGTGCTGTCACTGCACTCAAGGAGCAAAGTTCAGCCCAAGCGCCCGTCGAAAAAGCCGCAACCAAGAAGGTATTCATCACCACCCAAGGCTGTCAGATGAATGTCTATGACTCGGACAAAATGCTCGATGTCTTGGGTGACTCGCACGGCATGCAAGTGACGCACAACATTGATGAAGCCGACGTGCTGTTGATGAATACCTGCTCTATCCGCGAAAAAGCGCAAGAAAAGGTGTTTTCAGAGCTTGGGCGCTGGCGCAAACTCAAAGAAAAACGTCCTGATCTCGTGATTGGTGTTGGCGGCTGCGTGGCCTCACAAGAAGGGGATAATATTCAAAAACGCGCGCCATATGTCGATATGGTCTTTGGCCCGCAAACCTTGCACCGTCTGCCTGAGCTGTATGATCAATCCAACGATCAGCGCCACGTGTCACCCAAAAACCGTATTGGCACGATTGATGTGTCTTTCCCAAGTATTGAGAAGTTTGACTTTTTGCCTGAGCCAAGAGTCGAAGGATATAAAGCTTTTGTCTCAATCATGGAAGGCTGCTCAAAATATTGCTCATTCTGCGTCGTTCCTTATACACGCGGTGAAGAATTGTCGCGTCCACTTGACGATGTGCTGGCAGAGATTGATAGCCTTGCCGCGCAAGGTATCCGCGAAATCAATCTACTTGGTCAAAACGTCAACGGCTATCGCGGCGAAAAAGACGATGGCAGTATTTGCCGTTTCGCTGAGCTGCTGCATTATGTCTCGCACGTTGATGGTGTGGAACGTATTCGTTATACCACCAGCCATCCACTTGAGTTTACCGATGATATCATTGACGCTTATGCACAATTGCCAGAGCTGGTATCGCATCTGCATCTACCTGTACAAAGTGGCTCAAACGCGATTTTGGCGGCGATGAAACGTAACCATACCATCGATGTGTATATCGATCAGATTAATAAATTAAAAGCCATTCGCCCAGATATTCACTTATCAAGCGACTTTATCATTGGCTTTCCTGGTGAGACTGATGAGGATTTCCAAGACACGTTAAACTTGGCAAAAGAATTGAACTTCGATCACTCATACAGCTTTATCTACTCCAAGCGTCCGGGCACGCCAGCGGCAGAGCTGCCAGATGATGTGAGCTTCACCACCAAAAAAGCACGTTTGGCGGAGTTTCAAAAAGTGATCGTTGACTCGACATTGGCTAAAACGCATGAGATGGTCGGTACAACGACTCGCGTATTGGTTGAACAAGTCGCCAATCGCCATCCAGATTGCCTAATCGGTACAGCAGACAACACCCGTACGGTGATGTTCCCTTACGATCCTGAGCGCAGTGATGAGCTGCTTGGTAAAATTGTCAGCGTACGTGTCACCGATTTTGTCAGTCCGCACATGGTAAAAGGCGAGCTAATCGAAGTATTAGCATAGTGGTTAAGGTAACAATGGTTAAATTATAAGTTTGAGTAAGAATAAAAAAGCCGTTCGCTATTATAGTGAACGGCTTTTTTGCGGGTGAATGTTAACCATCACTATTCTGATAACCAATCTGTCTTTCGTAGCTGCTGCTTGGTCTCAAGACGACGTTTCTTGCGGACAATATCGATATCCTCCTTTTCATGAAGACCACCCTTTCTTAACAGCGGATCAAGCGCTAGATAATTACGCGGTTTCATTGCGCCTAGCGAGTGCTGTGCACCTGATTCAGTCTGCTTGTCTAGCTGTCTCTCAATTTGCTTGGCCTTTTTTAACGTTTGTTTTAAGCTCATTATCTTATCCTTTATTCTTTGCTACATTTTCTATAGCTTTCAATTTGTGTGGCATATCTTCACCTGTGGCCATCAAGATGTCATGGTGATTGTTACAGATGAGCCAATCATAATTTTTAGAAACAAAATAGCACTCGTCAAAGAAGCAGATTTCATCGAGTATTTTTATTATTGCCTCAATTTTACCCTCGTAAAACCAGATTTTTGAACGCTCCTTGAATGTTCCTGTGACACCAGACCAAATGCTTTTATTCGGCTGAATTAGACGTAACAAGTAATTCTCGAGAGAATCTTTGATTTCTATTGAATACGTTTCTTGTATCAGATTTTGCCATAACCAAACTGGACGGCTTTTACCATTTTCAATTTTGCAAAAAGTTTGATAAATCTGCTCTTCTATACCTTTGTAATCATCGTAAGGGGTTATAGTCAGCTCAAAATAAAATTGTTATGGTTAGGGCAAACATCATAAAACAAT
>NZ_JAKDJE010000067.1 GCF_030454045.1 Psychrobacter sp.
TTGACCTTCGTTAACGGAGTATCAATGGCTAGCAATGACTTATGCAAGAGATCTATTAACTCCGAACAAATTTTTAGTGAACTTACGCGTTTAACTCATTCGTTTTTATACCGATTTTATCTTGATATTTATAAGCCTGATTATAACCTTCCCGCCTTCTTTTATCGTTATGAGTTTGCGGATTGCCTGTTTGACGATGATCTAATAGCGGCAAGAAGAGCTACTACTGGCATGATTAAAACCCCATTTTCGATAGCCATCTGTATCAAGATGAATGGCACCAGTCGCATATAAGCCCAAACCAAAGTTGTAAGGTTTGCCTTGATACTGCCAAAACTGGCACAAACCATCTTGCATCGTACTAAGACGCCATAAATTGTCTTCGTATTCTGGCACCCAAATATCCATAGCACTTGCATTCATATGTTTGCTACTGTCAGCACCGCCAGCACATTCATTGAGGCCAGGGCTACGATACACCGAGCGTATCTCAGTACTTAGAGGCAAGATGCCTTGATTTTTTAGCTCACTATAGAGGTGTAGTGTTGGCACGATATTGGCCCACAACTCTCGCGGCGGTAGCTGATAAGGCTCATAACCACACTTATCCCAGCTGCGCGCGGTGGTCAGTAGCTGGGACAGTGGTGGTACATTTTGCGCACCCACACGCGAGCTCAAATAACGCTGATATTCGGCTACTTGCTGAGCACGGTAACTGTTACTGTTGAGCCATGCATTAAAATCCATACTCGTAAAATCGTTATAAGCGCGATTGTATGTATTATTTGCTGTGCTGTAGCTGTTATTGCGGTAAGTTGTATTATAAGTCGGTCTGCGTTGGTTCACATTAACGCGTTGGTTTTCTTCAATGGACAGACTGGCATCAATTTCAAAATCACGCTGCTTTTGTGCAATCAAGCTTTGCATACTATCGCCATTTGATGCATTTGCGCCACTTAACATAGTGACACCAGGGCGCTGACTAGAGACATTGTTAGAAGGCGATATATAAGCATTGCTAGTGTCGCCACTACCTTGCCGAACTTCGATACGGCGTTCACTACTATCAGTTATAATAGCGGCATGAACACTGAGACTACTTGCACAAACAATCAGTGCCAAAATAGATCGATGAATTTGCCTGTGGTGATAGGTTTTTAATTTTGTCATTACAAGAATCTACCGCTAAAAACGTTTTATCGATACTATCAAATTTTCAGCGAGCAGGCTAAACTATCGCCTCTAAACGGAGACGTGATATTCGTAATTAACACTTATCCTCATCATTTTTATAATTACGTGACTTTATTGCCTAGATGTTAAGTATCTGCTTGTTTTTTTGTCCGTGAGCTTCTATTAGAATAGAAACCGTCAAATACTCATCATAGATTTTATATAAGACAGCTTAGATAACCTCTCCCTTTTACTCCAACTGCTAGCCAAACTTTGCCTATGTCTTCTAACCCGCAATACCGTTTTTCACGTCAGAGCCATCACTTAGGCCAAAGTCATGCACCGACGATCTGGCAACGTATTCACATCGATCCGTGGTTAACCTTGCTATTATTAACGGTTTGCTGTATTGGTCTGACGATTTTATATAGTGCTGCCAGTCAAGACGTCGGCATGGTCATACGCCAAATGGTAAGCTATGGTGTGGCATTTACCGTTATGTTTGCCATGGCACAAATACCGCCCAGCCTCTACCGTACCTTTACGCCTGTGTTTTATGTACTGGGTCTTATATTATTGGTATTGGTTGATATCATTGGTGAGGTTCGTATGGGTGCTCAGCGCTGGATCAACTTACCTGGGTTTGGTAGCGTACAGCCATCTGAGTTTATGAAGCTTGGGATGCCGATGATGTGTGCTTGGTTTTTGTCCAAGCGTGATCTTCCACCATCACCGTCCAGTATTGCCATCACTCTGGCATTGATTATCGTTCCTGTATTGCTGATTGCAAAAGAGCCTGATCTTGGCACTTCGCTTTTAGTCGCTGCTAGTGGCATTTTTGTGCTGTTCTTGGCAGGTCTGTCTTGGCGTCTGATTTCTGCTGCTGTGATTTTAGCGATACCTTTTATTGCGTTTGCTTGGAACTTTTTGTTGCATGATTATCAGCGTACGCGCGTCCTAACCTTACTCAATCCTGAAGCCGATGTACAAGGTGCTGGGTGGAATATTATTCAGTCAAAGACAGCCATTGGTTCAGGCGGTCTCACTGGCAAAGGCTACCTAGAAGGGACACAGTCACACCTGCATTTTTTACCAGAAGGTCACACTGATTTTATCATCGCTGCATTCTCTGAAGAGTTTGGCTTATTGGGTGTGATGTTATTGATGTTTATCTATTTTTGCCTTTTGTCGCGCGCCTTATATATCGCTTTTACCCATCCCGATGTTTATAGTCGGCTGCTAGCTGGGGCAATCGCGATGTCTTTTTTCGTTTATATATTCGTCAATGTCGGTATGGTAGGTGGTATTTTACCTGTTGTCGGTGTGCCCTTACCTTTTATCAGCTATGGTGGTACCGCTATCGTGACTTTGATGGCAGGGTTTGGCTTATTGATGTCGATTCACACTCACAAATCTGGTTAAAAACACTTATAATCAATACCTTATATATAAAACATCAGTAAATTATCATTGAAATATGACAAACACACATCATTTATATCTCTCAAAAACACTGAGCATAAAATAAAGCACTCTCGCATGACTAATGACAACAAAGTTTAGATTAAATCAAAGTATCAGCGATTTTTCTACTATCAATATTTTGTTACTTTTAATAGATACTACATAATCCCAGTCATGACTAGCCTATCAAAAGGCTTTATAAGACATAAAGCATTGTTATTTAATTACTTGTATCATACTGTCATTAACAGTGATTTTTTTAACAAAAATGAATTGTAAACCAGGGCTTAAATATTTTATTTCTTGTTTTTTACAAAAAATTGCGTTAACCTCGTTTTACTGTACTTTGATACATAACCCGTACATAGCAGCTAATAAACTTTGCATTTAATTATATTTTGGTTGTAGATTGGTCGTATAGTTAGCATCTTGTAGATTTAGAGCTTTCAAACACACTACTTAATTAACGGTTTGATAACAAAGCATCACGTAAGAACCTTTACACTCTTTATTAAGTTAGCAATATTGAAACGCCTGACTGTCGAGCATTTTATAGATACAACATATAGTGATATTGATACTTAACTCTTTAGATTAAAAATAAGTACTCAATGAATATCGCTGGCTATCATTTGAGCATGTCCTAAGTAATGTCGGTGACTATCACCACTTATGAACATGAAATGAAAAATTACCATATATGAAAACCTATAGAAGTTTTCTATTAAATATTGGCCATAATACAAACCAAAGATTAATAGAAATAGCGTGAGCCACTGTTATATCACTCTAACGCTGTCATACTTTATCTAAAGCACTTAGATTAGGTTTTACTATATAAGTTATAGAGGTATTTATGAATAAGCGTTTATCTGGTTTACTTACTATGTCAGCGGTTTTATTTGCTGGCTCAGCAGTTGCAACAAATGTAAATGCTGTAGAAGCAAAGACCTCCCTTGCAATGATCTCGCAAGATAACGCCCCCCATATTGATCGTGTGCTTGGAGAGCTTAGCCGCCAACATGATGGCGCGTCAAGCTTAGTCAAGTCAGCCCGTCAGCCCACTTCATTGGCACTTAGCAGCTCGCTACTGGCTAACGATACAACACAAGTCACCAATGACGAAGATGTACTAGAGCGCCTCACAGCAGTCGCTTCTAACTCGGTTAACAAGTTTAAGCAAACAGGGCTTGCCTCTTGGTATGGTCGTAAGTTTCATGGCCGCAAAACTGCTAGTGGTGAAACTTTTGATATGAATGGTTTGACGGCAGCACATCGCTCATTACCACTCAACTGCTATGTCAAAGTGACTAACAAGACGAATGGCAAGAGCGTTGTAGTAAAAGTGAACGATCGTGGTCCATTCCATGGCAATCGCGTATTAGATTTATCGTATGGTGCAGCTAAGCGCCTAGGTATCACTAATAAAGGGGTCGGTAATGTTGCTATTGAGCGTGTTTCAGGACCTTAGTTTTAAAACTTATAGCATATAAAAAAGCCCTTAACTTATCATGAGTTAGGGGCTTTTTTGATCAGATCTTTTATACTTTTCAAGATTGGTTATAACTCAAACGCACTTTCGATGGCATCATCAAGACGTTCAACGGCAATCACATTGATACCCTTAAACTGAGGAGCTCCTTTGGCAGGTGCATTGGCTTTTGGAATAATCGCATGTTTGAACCCATGCTTCATTGCTTCTTTCAAGCGTTCTTGACCATTTGGTACTGGGCGAATTTCACCAGATAACCCAACCTCACCAAACACTGCTAATGAAGATGGTAATGGCTTTTCTTTGATGCTTGATGCACATGCCAATAATACTGCCAAATCAGATCCTGTTTCTATCACTTTGACGCCGCCCACGACGTTGACGTAGACATCCTGTCCACTGGTATGAATACCGCCGTGACGATGCATAACTGCAAGCAGCATAGACAATCGCTGAAAATCTAAACCCAATGCCATGCGCCTAGGCGAGCTCTGAGAGTCATCAACCAGTGCCTGAACCTCTACTAATAGGGGTCTGGTACCTTCACGGCTGACCATGACGACAGATCCAGCAACAGGCTTATCATAACGGCTCAAAAATATTGCTGATGGATTGGCCACTTCTTTGAGTCCCATGTCTGTCATGCCAAAAATACCGAGCTCATTGACCGCGCCAAAACGGTTTTTGACCGCACGAATCATCCGAAAGCGCGAGTCAGACTGACCCTCAAAATATAAGACGGTATCAACCATATGCTCAAGCACCCGTGGGCCTGCTAGCGTCCCCTCTTTCGTCACATGACCCACTAAAAAGAGCGCTGTGCCCGTTTGCTTTGCATAGCGTGTCAAAATTGCAGCCGACTCTCTTATTTGACTGACACCACCTGGTGCAGAGTTGATGGCATCCGTATAGATGGTTTGAATAGAATCAATAATAGCGATAGCGGGCTGCTCTTGAGTCAAGGCCGCACAAATGGTTTCTACATTGGTTTCGGCCAGTACGCGAAGCCTGTCAGCAGGTAAGTCTAATCGCTTGGCACGCATGGCAACCTGCGCAAGTGACTCCTCACCCGTCACATACAGTGCACTTCCTGCCAGTGACTCTGCTCGCGCCATATTGGTCGCTGTCTGTAATAATATGGTTGACTTACCAATACCAGGATCACCGCCAATGAGCACTACGGAGCCTGCAACCAATCCGCCTCCCAATACGCGATCAAACTCGCTGATACCTGTTGGTAAACGCGTGTCTAACGTCACACTTACGGCATTAAGTGGCATAACAGCGCTATGAGTACCCGAGTAATTACCAGCTGGTGTCCCAACTGTACTGCGAGCGCTCGCTCTGCTGGCATTAGACTTGGTAGTGCCCTTATTGTGGTGCGGCATACTGACATTTGGCGCTTCAACCAAGCTATTCCATTCACCGCAATCTGTACACTGCCCTGCCCATTTACCAAAATGCGCACCGCACTCCTGACAGACATAGCTGCTTTTGTTTTTTGCCATAAATCACAAGCCTTATTCAGATAGTGAGTCGAGAATCATACGTAATCTATTGAGATGGGTTTGTTAGTACTAGTAGGGAAATCGTTATAGGTTAGAACAGCCGTCAATATAATAGGCTGTTCTAGAAAGAGTCATGACAAGCAGGGAGATACTGTAAATACAAACGAGGTGGTGACTGCCAGCTCTCAGAGTAGATGATGAGATCAATACCAGCAATCAATAGATAAGAGAAGTTACCTTGAGGGATTAAATTACAGGATACCAAACTAGACTTGGAAATCTTTACCTAAGTAGACAGATTTCACCAAATCATTGTCTAAGACCTCAGAAGAGGTACCTTCTGCAATAATCGCCCCTTCTGAGACAATATAAGCTTTTTCGCAAATAGCCAAAGTCTCTCGAACGTTATGATCAGTAATCAACACCCCAATACCACGATTCTTGAGCGTCAAAATAACGTCTTTGATATCGCCGACTGAAATAGGATCCACCCCTGCAAAAGGCTCATCCAATAGAATAAACTTAGGATCAGCGGCCAGTGCTCGCGCAATCTCACAGCGACGACGCTCACCGCCTGAGACACTCATACCCAGTGAGGTACGCACATGTTCTAGATGGAACTCACTGATCAGTTTTTCAAGCTCTTGCTGCTGCTCCGTTTTACTCAATTGTGTACGAGTCTGCAAAATGGCTAAGATATTATCTTCAATGGACAGCTTACGAAAAATGGATGCTTCTTGCGGCAAATACCCAATGCCAGCACGAGCGCGTTCGTGCATCGCGTATTTAGATAAATCCATTTTTCCTAAAGTGACACGGCCTTTATCCATATTTACCAGACCCACCACCATATAAAAACTGGTTGTTTTGCCCGCACCATTGGGTCCTAACAGTCCGACCACTTGTCCTTGCTCAACAGAAAATGAGACATCTTTAACAACCCAGCGCTTACCATAACGTTTACCCAAATTTTGCATTGTTAGGCGAGCGACAGGCACCGTGTTAGTATTTGCAGCCAGCTCTACCTTTTTATTATCACTCATAACTTACTCTTACTGTCAAAAAACTCAAGCATCACTAAAACCTGCATATCAATACGTTGGTTGATTCAACTAACGTACGCCACTTTGGTTGGTGTTATTGTTGGGTGGAAATACCAGCTCTACGCGCTGATTACCACCAGCCGTCGCTTCTACGTCCCCTGCTTTTAAGCTATAACGAATAACATTACCGGCAAAACTTGCGCCATTTTGTACCAGTTTGGCATTTCCTGTTAGAGTGATAATGCCAGATACTGCATTGTAATCAATCTTATTTGCTTGACCTTTGGCTAAGCCTTTTTCTTGCGTCACCACTTGCTGCATAGTGGCTGGACGACCAGTAGCCACTGCCGAATTGATACTACGCTGAGGGGATAGATTGACGGTAATATTATCCGCCGTCATCTTAAAAGTACCTTGAGTAATAATAACGTTGCCAGAATAACTGGTGACGCCTGTGCGCTCACTGTAGGTGGCTTTGTCCGCGAGCAATTTTATTTGTTGATTGGCATCTGAGGGCAAAGCGTGGCTATACAATGGCAAGGTTAATAGCATGACCGTTGGCAAAGCGCGAATTTTGTGTAAGCAGAGTAAGGATGCGCGCAAAGTAGGCAAAAATTTAGATTTCATAGAATGACTCGTTTCATAATTGTTGATAGGATTTGCAAACTTCATGCTAGCTGCTGTTCATATAATAACGAAAGATTTGGTTTAAAACAGCGCTTTGTCTTGACGATCAGCAGGCGTAAAAGCGACAGCAACTTGGCCAAATTCATAGTCGCCCGTTTCAAGATTGGCAGTCATACTAGAGGCTTCAAAACGATTCATACCTTGCTCAATCTTAACAGGATCTTCGCTGTATACTTGACCTGACTTTGTATTACCTTTTAGCGTACTGCCAGTCACTTTAATAGGCTCAATATCAGGCGCGTCTTTGTTGCCTTCGCTAACCAACGTAAAGCCACCAGATAAGCTAAGCTCACCAGTTTGCTGACTGATGGCTGCACGGCCTGCTTGAATACGATAGCGCTGATCTGCTGATGGCTCCCAGTTCATTGTAATACCTGACATCTCATCTTGATCGGTTTTGGGATTATGCGTTAAGGACTCAGCCGTCAGCTCATATTCAGTCTCACCTTGATCATTCGTCTGTACTGCTTTGATATCAGTGGCTTCATAATCGACATCTGTCGTCTCAATATTGACTGGTGTCGTCACCTCCCCTTGCTGCTGAAAGAACCAACCTGCAATACCTGCAATTATCAATGCTAATATAATTAAGACACGTGTATTCACGACAGCTTATCCTGAGTTTGAGCTTCATCAAGCGTATAGTGTGCGATAAAGTCTTGATAATGTCCGTGCCCCTTTAAAATAAGGTCACATACTTCACGTACTGCACCTGCACCCCCTGCTCGTGTGGTGACCATGTGACTACGCTGAATAACTTCTGAGTGTGCGTTGGGCACCGTTGCTGCAAATCCCACGGTTTGTAGGGCTTTGATATCTGGCAAATCATCACCCATATAAGCACAGTCAGCAGCCGTGATATTGAGCGTAGGATCAAGAGACGACAATAATTCGTTTAGTGCAACAAGCTTATCATCGCGGCCTTGTACAACATGATTGACCCCCATCTCTGTAGCACGCTTATCTACCATAGGGCTGCTACGACCAGTAATGATAGCGGTCAATATTCCATAACGCGATAGAGACTTGATACCTATGCCATCCTGTACTGAAAATGCTTTGGTCTCGACACCATTGGCATCATAAATAATCTGTCCATTAGATAAAATACCATCAACATCTAGAACTAATAGCTTCACCTGTCCCGCTTTTTTTATTAAGTCTTGCATGCGTATTCTCTTCTTATTTAGTCATTATCTTTCTAAATCTTGTACAGTATGGCACGGTTATTCTATAAAAAGTCGATAGGGCTACTTCACGCCAGCTTGTAGCAAGTCATGAACAGTGATGACCGCTTCCAACCGCTCTTCATCATCGATAATCAGTAGCTGACTGATACTATTCTCATTCATGACACTAAGTGCATCTGATGCTCGCGTTGTTTTACCGATGCAACGTGGATTGTTAACCATCACCTCATGCATCGGCGTTTGTAGATCAATGCCTTTTTCTAGACCGCGACGTAAATCACCATCCGTGAATACGCCAACCACTTTGTGGTGATCATCTGTCACTACTGTCATACCCAGACGCCCAGCAGACATCGTAAATAGTGCTTGTTGCAATGGTGCTTTCTGATTAATCAAAGGCAGATTTTCTGAGTTGGTATGCATCAAATCTTCGACACGCGTCAGTAGTTGACGGCCGAGCGCACCCGCTGGATGCGATAAAGCAAAGTCCTCAGACGTGAAGTTGCGTGCATGCACCAAAGCAACTGCTAGCGCATCTCCAAGCGCCAACGTGGCTGTCGTACTCGACGTAGGTGCCAGATTAAGCGGACAAGCCTCTTGCGACTGACCAAGTGTCAAAACAATATCAGCGGCCCGTGGCAGCATACCGCGCTTATCACGGCTGATACTAATCAAAGGAATCTTTAGATGTTTGACCACAGGCAATAGCATTTTGATTTCATCTGACTCGCCAGAGTTCGAAATGGCAAGCAATACATCACCTTTAACCAGCATACCCAAATCGCCATGACCCGCCTCACCAGGATGCATAAAAAAAGCCGGCGTGCCAGTGGAGGCAAAGGTGGCTGCTATCTTGCGACCGATTAACCCTGATTTGCCCATACCAGTGACCACCACTCGCCCCTGACAAGCCAAGATAATGTCACACGCTTGCGCAAACCTATCATCAATCTGCTCTGTCAACAATGCTAAGGCGGATATCTCAGTATTCACCGCCTCGATAGCAGTAGTAATAAATTGCTCATGGGTCAGTTTATTCTTGGTATCACTCATGGATCTGCTCTATTTCTATAATGAATCAACACAGCATTTTACTATACTATGTTTTGTATTAGTAATGGTCTGCGATTTTTACAATGGCAAAAATCTTTCAATCCCACCTATGCACCTATCTATATAAAAAAAACCCACTATGACAGCAGGTCTTAATTAAATAAATCAGGTCACATAGTGCGTGAGTCGACAATACACTCAATTTGTAAAGCTAATTAGTTGTTGGTGTCATTAGACCCATCACTTGACTTATCTTCAAAGCCTGTACCATCTGTTGGCGCGTCAAATCCGCGATCTTGACCAAAGCCGCCGCGCTCAAACCCACGATCTTGACCCTGACCAAAGCTGCCACGTTCAAATCCACGCTCTTGACCCTGACCAAAGCCGCCTCGGTTAAAGCCGCTACGACTCGAGGCAAAGCCACGCTCATCAAAACCACCTGCCACAGGACTGCCACCACGTTCAAACCCACCACCTTGATAACCAGCTGGCGCTGCGCCTTGAGACTGAGTGCCTATTCCTGTAGCTGAGCTGCTACGCGGATTGCGTGCTGGCACAACTGTCGAAATGGCGTGCTTGTATACCATTTGGCTAACGGTATTTTTCAGGAGTACCACGTACTGGTCAAATGATTCAATTTGGCCTTGTAATTTAATACCATTAACCAAGAAAATAGAAACAGGAATGCGATCCTTACGCAGTGAATTCAAGAATGGATCTTGTAAAGTTTGTCCTTTTGACATGAAGTCTCTCCTAAATATTATGTAGTTATGTTTTGAGTGCCAATTATTCTAAGTGTCAATTTAATTATACTGGCTAAAAGGCAGATACAATAATACGTTTTCTTTATAAAACGTATCTAAATAAATATTCGTTGTTCTTAAGTTATTTCACTCTATCGCGAGTACGTTATCATTGTCAGTAATTAAGTAACCACTTGTTTCATCAAGCGTTTTTTCTGTAAAAGTTAATAGCTATCTACTACCAAGATAACTGTATTTAACGGCTACTAGATCTGTAGTAAGCTCAAATTATAGCAGCTATCCATGCTAATTTTTGAAACTAATTGTGATTCTTTATTTATATATCAATAACGTGCTTTGAAAACGTAAAGTAAGACGCACGCTAATAAGATAGAAGCATGTTTTCAAAAAAGATAATCTCTTGCTTGTGCCATTGTTGTAAAATTTTTTAGCACCATCCCTTTGGTGACCGCATCATCAAACTCAGATACAGTATCAGGCAATTGAGCAACTTTTCTAAGCCATGTATACTGGCGTTTTGCCAACTGCCTTGTAGCATATAATGCCTTATTTTGCATTTCCTGACAAGCAAGCGCTTCGGTCTCAGCATAGGATATATCAGGCTGAGCGTTTGTGTAAACGCCCTCGCCTTGCATCTTATTTATGGCCATTAGGCTTTTAGAGTCTGCAAAGGCTTCATAAAATTGGGCTTTGTCCAAATGGGGTTTATCCAATACTGAATGCTGCGTACGAACAAGATATTCCAATACTTGGCGATAACCCACACAGCGCATCGACGGCATATTAGGGGTCAGCGGGTACTTCTCAAGTAAGCCAACAACCTCTGCCACTAACCCTTCTTGCCACATGATATCAAGGCGCTGTTCGATACGCGCATGTAACCACGGGCGGTCTGGTATCACTGACAATGCATGCCACTGCTGTTCTGGATGATGGGCCAAAGCTTGTTTTGGCTCACGCTGCCAGTCGCTTATGGGCCTATCTGTCTGCAAATAAACCTCAATTGCCCGAGTAATGCGCTGAGTATCCGTTGCATTCAAACGCTGATGGCTAACTGAGTCAACATTGCCAAGATAATCATACAATGCCTCGACACCTTCCTCTTGTCGCCACTGCTCAACACGTGTACGTACATTATCATCGCTATCAGGTACGGGAGACAGGCCATCGAGTAGCGCCATGTAATACATCATGGTGCCACCGACCAATAATGGTATTTTGCCTTTTTGATGGCAGTCTTCAATAAGCTGTGCCGTATCATTGACAAACTCAGCAACACTATAGCTTTGCATGGGATCAATAATATCAACCAGATGATGTGGATACCGCACTAACTCATCCGCTGTTGGTTTTGCCGTACCAATATTCATATCACGATATATCAGCGCTGAATCTACCGAAACAAGCTCATATCTCCCTGTGTCATATAGCTCATATGCCAGTGCTGTTTTGCCGCTGGCAGTGGGCGCCATCAAGCACACCACGCTATTATCAGGCAAATTAGTAGAGACGCTATCAGAGGTATGTTGCATAAAGTGGCTTTTCCTAATCTTTAATGACCCAAAGTAGCGGTCAGCTTTATATTTATTTAGAGGCAGAGGATAGCATTAGGGTTACTAAGCGACCGCTATCTAAGACGCTCATAGCATTTCTTGCCAGCAGTTCAGTGAGGTTCGTGACAAACACTCTCATATCCTGCTTAGACATCTGTGTGCTTATGCTATTCAGCTGCTGATTAATTTTGAGAGCGCTATTTGGTTGCTTGTCTTCAGTGGCAGTATTATTGCCAAATACCTGTGATTCAAACAGTTGGCTCAGCTGCGACTGCCAATCTTTAGCCCTCATCAATACACACTGCCCTTGATGATAAAATAAGAGCCAAGGTAAATTTTTATCAGCTGCGGTTGAGTCAATACCACGAGTCTCTACATCATTAATAACATCCAAGCAGATTGGTAAAGATGAAATCGTAGGCGCTTCGGATGAGCTAAACGAAATATTACGATTTTGCTTCAACGGCTCATTAACATAGGATGGTGCTGGTTCTTGAACTAGTGATTTATCTAGAAATGATTTGCTTGAGGCAGATTGATATGATTGTCTAGGTGCTTGTACTTGCCTGCTCTGCCTTATGTGCTCTGTAGGCAGAGCATTGGGTAAATGTGTGTCAGACAAAGTATCTACAGAGACGTCTTTTTTTGAAACTTCTAGATTATCGCGGCTAGTAGCATTAACTATTTTTAGCTGTGAACGAATTGTATGGCTTAGATGCGCCATAATATTGTTTAGCGGACTGATTTTGATACGCTGTTTCGATGGATGCACATTGACATTGAGCCACTGAGTTGGCAACTCAAAATAAAGCGCATAACCCATACTTGCTAATTGTACGCTCTGAGCAAGTTGACGCATTTGGTTACTGATCAACGCCTCTTTTACCAAGCGACCATTCACATAAATTAGCTTTGGCAAGTCTTTTTGCTCATCAGTCATCGGCCATAACCAGCCACTGATTGCTGCCCGATCAACTGTGCTATCGCCGTACGCTACAGACGACTGCACAAGACTCGATAGATCTATCGATACTGCTAGCGCATTGTCCGTTAATGGCATACCAGTCGCTTGTTCTAAACGCGGCAACGGTAGACGGTTAGCATCATTATCGTTAACGTTTGTAGCATTTGCAGACAATGATAACCGCTTTTTATTGTCATGAAAAAGTGTCAGTGCGACATCAGCTCGCGCCAGTGCGACTTCACGGACGATGGTCTCGATCTGGCCAAATTCAGTGGCAATAGATTTTAAATTACCTCGGCGGGCAGGCACATTGAAATATAAGTCTTTGACTATGATTGTTGTGCCGCGATTATGAACGACTGGTGTGAGCTTTGGCGTATCATCTAATACCCCAGCGACCTGTAGTTGACGGCCTATACCACTCTCATCATGGCTACTCGTCAAGGTCAAACGAGAGACAGCCGCCATCGCTGCCAATGCTTCACCACGAAAACCCAACGTCGTAATGCCGTGCAAGTTCGCAACATCAGCGACCTTGCTGGTCGCATGACGCGTAATCGCCATCACCATATCATCAGGATGAATACCCACACCGTTATCCACCACTTCAATCATGCCCATACCACCTTGAGTAATACGTATCTCAATATCGGTGGCACCTGCATCAATGGCATTTTCTAGCAGCTCTTTGACGACCGCTGCTGGACGTGTCACGACCTCACCTGCTGCTAGTTGATTAATCAGCAGCGGTGATAGTTTTTTGATACGGGTGTTGTGGTGGTTATCTGGCATTGATAGATGTCATATTTTAAAAGAATGGCAAGTGGTGTGATTTAGATATTAAATTTTGATAAATCCAGACCTTGCGCTTGGCCTGCTTTTGATACTTTTAAGTGCACTTGGCGTGCTTCATTACCTTTATCATCGTTTTCAACTTGCGTAATATCGATAAACAAAGTTGGCATCGGTAGATAACCATCAGCACGGCTCGCCCATTCAATGATAACGAGCGCTTCAGGCTCATCTAAATACTCATCAAAGCCAATAAAAGACAGTTCTTCTGGATCTTGGAGACGGTATAGGTCTGCATGATAAACTGGCTTAGTCGAGCCATCATTTCGCTGAATACTATAAGGCTCAACCAAAGTATACGTTGGGCTTTTTACCGCACCTGTATGACCGAGCGCTTGTAACCAGTAACGCGTTAAAGTAGTTTTACCAGCACCCAAATCTCCTGATAGCCATACACTACCTGTTAAAGGCAGTGCAGATAATTGTTTGGCCAATAACTGTGTATCTTGCTCAGAGTTCAGTATCAGCGTTTGCATAGTATCACTACTTTCTATTGATTGATCGTTATACATCAGTCTAAACCTGCCTGTGCTCGCTCTGTCTGTACCTGCATAGTCACCGTTGGATTGGTAAAGCTGTCCCCGCGTATCAGCTTGGCGTATAGCTCAGAGTCCGTCCATTCAGCACGAACTTGCTCACTAAATTCGAAATCCTCTAAAACCAGCTTACCCATTTGATCATTGGCCACATCATCTGTGAAACACTGCGCGTAACCCGTTGCCGTTTCATGGGCAATTACCGAATACACACTGACATCCGCTTCGCCATTTTGCATTTGCGTCTGGCGCAGTATTTCTTGCGCCCAAAAGAAAATCACCCGTGAAAACTGCTCTGCTGACGGAGATACTGGTAGGCTGATCCAACGTGCGCTGAATTTCTTACACGCTGCGACATATTCAGGATCGTCTTTGTTCCAAAAACAAATGGCATGATCAAAGCTGTCGATAATATCTTTGATCGAAGATTTTAGTAGCCCAAAGTCATAAACCATTTGCCCATGGTCTAGACGGGTGGCCTCTAAAATCAGCTCAATCTGATAGCTGTGACCATGGATTGAGTGTTTGCAGCGCTCAGAGCTACAGTTACGAACGATGTGAGCGTTTTCAAATTTGAATAGTTTACGTATACGCATAATAAGGTGACCAAAACAGTGAGCACGATGGTGCTAAATGTTAATAAATAAGAGTTTGCCGCGTTTATGAATCGGTTTATGGCTAATTATAGCAAATCGCCATGTATCCGTAAGTAAGCACTTATGAATACCATGATTGATTGAACGAATCAGTTAGCGAATAGCTTGGCTAAAACAATGATTTCGCTAAAGGAAAGAAGCAAGAGAAATGAATCGTAGGCGAATTGTGCGAGTACTATCTATTACTAATGCTTAAGCCTATACTCGATTGGGTAAGCGACTATGTTAGTCGTCACCATACTTACCTTAAGTCAGCCCAATTGGCTTAGCAGGTTGTATGCGTTATCTACAAAGGAATTACCATGAGCAAAGGTCAAGACAGTAAAAAGAATGTCAAAAAGAAACCGCTTTTGACCGCCAAAGAAAAGAAAGCAGCGAAACAAGCCAAGAAAGACGACAACGGTAGTATTTTAGGTAAACATTAATATTTTTCGTATCAATATGCCAATCTGACCTAGTGGTTTGATTGGTATTTTTTTGAGTTGGCCACTCGTTTTTTTTAGGCACTGCGCGGCGCAAACATAATAATCGCCATTCCTATTAGTGCAACTACTGAGCCCACTATGTCCCACATGGTTGGTCGTATCCCATTGATCGTCCATAACCATAAAATCGCCATGCAAATATAAACGCCACCATACGCCGCATAGACCCTACCCGCAGCAGTCGGATGTAATGACAGCAGCCAGACAAAAGCCACCAAACTCAGTGCGCCAGGTATCAGTAGCCAGATAGATTTACCTTCTCGTAACCACAGATAAGGCAAATAACACCCTGCAATCTCAGCCAATGCAGTAAGCGCAAACAGCCCAACGGTCTTTAATTCTGTCAAATCCATCTACTCCTTGACTGTGATAAATCCAGTCAGATATGATACAGCATTGCCAGAAATAAGCACTCTATCGCCTGCCACGGTACAGTCAAGCACACCGCCGCGACTAGATGCTTGATAAGCAACCAATTCATTTTTGGCTAAACGCTTCGCCCATAAAGGGGCAAGTCCAGTATGAATCGAACCTGTTACTGGGTCTTCGTCACCGCCATTTGCTGGCCAAAAGTATCTAGAGACAAAATCATAATCCTCATACTTTTCTGAGGTTGCCTGACAAGTTACCACCACATCATAAGGCGCTAGCTGCTTCAATGTCTCATTATCACGCACGACATTCAACACATCTGATTCAGAGTCATAGATGACGAAATACGCTTGAGTATTACGATAGACTTCAGCAGGCGCAATGGACAGGCCTGCTAGGGTGTGTTGACATATATAGAATAATTGACAATCATAGTGTTATGACTAGA
>NZ_JAKDJE010000122.1 GCF_030454045.1 Psychrobacter sp.
TAACAATTGAATTTGTTAATTATTTTATAACATTTTTAAGTAGGATTGACTATAGGTTGTTTTTCTGAATAGTCACCTGAGCGTTTATTATTTTTAACAAAGCAATCTTTTAAGCTTCATCCATAACGGTAAACACCAATCCTTCACCTTCTACAAACTTGACTTGCACAGGTTTATCAATCACATGCTCTGGCAGATTGTCTCGTAAGCAGTAAGTTCCAGCCACAGACACGAGGGAGGGGTTAAAGACTTGGCAGAAAATACGAGCATCTTTGTCACCCGTTGCGCCTGCCACCAAGCGGCCTTGCGCACGTCCATAGACATGTAAGCTGTTGTCAGTGATGGCTTCAGCACCGCTATTCACACTGTTTGTCAAAATCAAATCGCCGCCGACATGGTTTAAGCTTTGGCCTGAGCGTAGCATCTGGTCGTAGATGAGGCTGGTAATATGCTGAGTGCTCAATAATGTCTCGGTTGGGAGGCTAGAGGAGGTGACTTCAGGTGACGCTATCGTTGCTGCATCAGTATCTTTGGCACTATCGCTGCTGGCTGATACGGTGCTTTCTTCGGATATTGGTTTCCTAGTGGGTGCCGAAGTTGCTTTATTAGGCACGATACGCTCGATACGCTTACCATCTGCAGGAAAGATGGCCAAGCGCTGCTCACGCGCTTGATCATCAAGTAGGCCTGTCACCACACCGATCGGCTGTAGTCCCCATGACCATAATAGCTCTACTAAGGCAGATAAATCTTGCTCGACGTCGCTATCGATCAAGATAGGAATGTTGCTTGATTTATTGCTCAGTGTCTCAGTAAGCTGGGCTTCAATAGCGCCCAGATCGCTGGTACTAAACTGTAAACGCGAAAAGGTCAGCATTTTGCCATATAAGGCCAATGCCGGCGCCGTGTTTGCAGTTTGGCTATTGTTGTCTGAAACTGTCATATATAAACCCTTAAAAATAATTCTGTCGCTGTATTCACGGTGTCATTGTTATTATTGTGTCATGCTCATAGCCAGCTCTGCTATAGATTTAGCATGTCTTGATGCTTCCACTGTTGTACTTTTACTTGTGCTTCAAATGCAGTCAAACTGTCATCAATGATACTCGAAATCAGAGTATCAAGTGCACTATTATCGGTGTCTATTTGCGCAATACCACTGGCAATCGCCACCATCAATGCGTCAAGCCGCGCTGGATCAAGCAGGCGCTTATTTAAGGCATAAACAACGTTTTCACCGATGTTGTGTCCGACATGCTGCAGTTGTGATTCGATCAGGCTACCCGCGATAGGAATCATGCGCAAATAGCGTCGCAGCTCAGGAGTATTGGCTAGACCTTCTTCAATAGCGTTGCCCATTTCGCTGGCTAATAGACTGCCACCACCTGATGAGGCAGTCAGCTCCTGCAATTTTGGTGCAAGCTCTGAGCGCAGAATGGATAATACAGCAGCTTCAATCTCAGCACGGTTGCGCGTGATGGCTGACTCGATAAAAGATTTGTGCGTTTCAGGGTCGGTCAATTCCTGCCTAAAATTTTGGATGGTCGTCAGGATGACACGATCAGAGAGCTCTTCTAATAATAGGTCAATATAGAACTTAATACGATTGATCCATGGCTGCGGGAGTACTTGGTAGCCAAGCTGGTACAATCGGCGTCCGATAACAACGGCTCTAAATAACCGTAACAAACGTAGCTGCGGAAAACAGCCTAAGACTTCGTACCAGTGGACAAAAGGGAAGAAAAACCAGCGATAATAGACTTTTTCTTTGATTGCGATTGCCCAGCGCAATAATAATTCAGCAACCAAAAATATGGTAAAAAACCCACCAGCGGTACGCAACGGCTCATGCAACGTCGCCTGATACCAGTTGAGCCCCTCGCTGACTGACAGCCATTGTGAAGCATTGGCACTAAAGTCGCTCATCAATACAGCATCCAGACTGATCAGCAGAAGATCAATACTGATAGCGATAAGCATCACGATATCATAAGTGAGCTTTAAACGACTGGGTTTTGGACGGTTTGGCCTTGGTGGCTCACTATTTGCAAGATGAGGCGACACCGGTGCAGTTGCAATAGGCGGGCTGGTAGTAGGAGAGGCGGGCACAGTCATACCTTATAAATGATAAATGGCACAAAGAAATGAATAAATTTTTGACGGCTATTAAAAATAACCATCAAAAATCGATGCGTACATGATTAATCACATTATCAATGAATAAGGCCAAAAAACAACCCATCTATGATTAAAAATCATGCATAGCCACTTATAAAGTAATAATGATCATTTGCAACGCGACTATCATCAGTACAGTGCTCACGTATCATCATTAACCTCTGCGTTATCGATTACTCAAGCGCTTATGGCAGTATGACTAGATTTTGTGCGTTATCGGACTATGAGTGCTGCGTCTTTTAAAAGGTATGTGATGACTTACGGCGTAAGTGAGTCATTTATTGAGCCACTTGAGTTTCAGGGCTTGTCTCAAAATCAGCCAGCATGTCGGTGATGCGCTGATCTTTTTGACGCCAGATGTGTTCAACCCAGTCAAACATCTGCGCTTTTATTGCCTCATCATTTTCATAGCCGCCTTGCTTAATACCTTCAAACAGCGCATCTGGTATATCGATATATCTTAGATCCACGCCCAAACGTTTGATATTGCCTTTCCACAGATCGCTATAGCTTGGTACGCCATCAGGATAGACGATGGTCACATCCAATATACCATCGATATCTTCGCCTAGGGCGTTAATCGCAAGGGATAAGCCGCCAGCTCGTGGTTTTAGTAAGTGCGTATAAGGAGACTGCTGTTTGGCATGTTTGGCCTTGGTAAAGCGCGTACCTTCTAGATAGTTGAGCAAGGTGAATGGCTTGTCTTTTAAAAGGGCGCAGGCACGCTTGGCCTCCTCAATATCTTTACCTTTGAGTGCAGGGTTTTTGGCGATGGCTTCTTTAGAGTGTCTGCGCATCATAGGAAAATCTAAAAAGTAAAAAGCTTGCCCAACGATGGGAATATAGATCAGCTCAAATTTAGTAAAAAAGCGCGTCAATGGCAGGCGCTTTTCGCCAATGTATTGCACGATGCTGGTATCGACCCAAGATTGGTGGTTGCTGACCAGAAGGTATTTACCATCGATGCGAATATCATCTGGTAAGCTGATACGCCAATCTTTGCGAGGCAGCATGTCATCGATCAGAGCACTATTGCTGCTGATCCAGTAAGTCGCGATTTTGATGACCGCTTTATCTGCAATAGGTGCACCCGTAATGACTTTGCCGACACCCATCAACCATAAAGGAATACTACCACCAAAGCTATTGGCAGTGATAACGCTTGCTGCTGTCGCTAATGAAACCGCCTTACCCAGTTTAGGCGTGCGTTTATGCAGGTTTCGAATGGTGGATGTCAGTCGCATGCTTGATCCTCTTGGTTCAGTTTAATTAATAAGTAAGCCATATATTTCACAAGTCGATGTGTTTAAATATTGCCAAAACTGCTCATATGATTGATGACCAATAATCCAGTGCACTAAGCGCTAATCATAGAAGCGTTGCTGGTTAATTCCTGATACAGCGGTCATTTGACCATACAGATTTTGCCAAATAATTTTAACAGAAACATTTCGCAGTGTACGAGTGTAAACGTGACTAGCGATAGCAAAGAATAGACATATTACTGACTCGACCTCAGTAGATAGCGCAAAGTTAACCTGCACTTCTCATACATAGGTGTGACAAAATATTACACATAGTTAGATTGTAATTGCCATAATAATGACGAAAGTAAATAAGTACTTAATAAGATTAACGGACAATCTTGATAAAGCACGATTTATAATATTTTTAATTTATAGAGGAAATATCATGCGTAATACATTATTAATTGCAGCAGTAGCATCAGGTCTAGCACTTAGCGGTTGTACGACTGATCCAAACACTGGGCAGCAACGCTTGAATAAAGCTGCATTGGGCGGCCTAGTTGGTGCAGCAGGTGGCGCAACTATCTCAAAAGCAACAGGCGGCGACAAGACTGGTCGTGATGCTGCTATCGGTGCAGCACTGGGTGCTGGCGTTGGTTACTACATGGAGCGTCAGGCTCGTCAGCTTGAGCAGCAAATGGCTGGTACAGGCGTGACTGTTAACCAAAACCCAACCACCGGTAACATTGATCTTGTTATGCCAGGTAGCATCACTTTCTCATTTGATGATGCAACACTTAACTCATCATTCAAGCCAACGCTAGACAAGCTTGCTTCAACCATGAACCAGTATAACCAGAACACAATCACGATCGCTGGTCACACTGATAGCCAAGGTTCAGCATCTTACAACATGGGTCTGTCACGCGACCGTGCTTACTCAGTTGCCAACTACCTAACTGCTCGCGGTGTTGCTTCTAACCGTATCAATGTAGTTGCTTATGGCGAGTCACGTCCAGTTGCTACCAACAACACTGAATCTGGTCGTCAGCAAAACCGCCGTGTTGAGCTAACGGTTAATGCACCACAAAGTGTAAACTAATTGACAGCTTTATATAGCTATTTGGTAGGTGCAAATGATTTTCACGCACTTATCTAGCAAAAAGAGTCAGCAATATGCTGGCTCTTTTTTTTATGCGCTAAATTTTGATTGATCAAACTCGATAGTTAGAAGAGTGCGAGTATAATGTCTGCTGTCTAAAATAGAATAGTGCTCGTTTAGCGTTTGATACCATTTCATAAATCATTATAAAGATTAATGATTATTAATATAAAATTGGTGGTGTGTTAAAAAGTATGCTGATTAAAATTTGAACAATTTTTGAAGCCTT
>NZ_JAKDJE010000005.1 GCF_030454045.1 Psychrobacter sp.
CCTTGTCTGGAACAATTTTAGCAATCAGCAGTGCCTATTTGCGAATGTTCAACACACCCTAGTTATATCGTCGAATCTTGATCGCTTATTTATAGCGATTTGTCGATAGGACTATTTTTAATACTTCATTTAATATAGACAGCATATAACCATAACACAAGCGATAGCAATGACTCGAATGGCGCGATAATAGATAAAAGTTGACCTCATTCGTGATAAGTGCAACTATGATTCAGACTGGATAGGGTACAGAGGGTTTTATGGAGTTTTGGCATGGGTTTTTGCTGATCACGAGCGTTCACTTGCTGGCCGCCGCCTCACCAGGTCCTGATTTTGTGTTGGTCTCGCAGCAGACCTTAGCTAAGGGTCGACGTACTGGTTTGATTTGTAGTCTGGGTATTACCTTGGGGCTGTCGGTGCATATCATTTATTCGGTGCTGGGATTGGCAACGGTGATTGCGCATTCGCAGCCTTTATTGACCGCGATCAAATGGCTGGGTGGCGGCTATTTGATCTATCTGGGGTGGCAAGGTATTCAGGCCAAACCTAAAAAGCCAGTAGAACTAACAACGATAGAAAACGTGTCAATTGATGTGTCACAAGCAGAGAACGGAGCAGTCCTTTCTACTAACAACCCTTCCCCTAAAAACTTGTCTGAGAAAAGCGCCTCTATTCATACCGAATCTACCGTTGCCACATTGCGCCGTGGATTTTTCTGCAATGTCTTCAACCCAAAAGCGCCTGTCTATTTTGTGGCGATTTTTACCCTTGTCCTATCGCCAGACATCCCACTTTGGCAATTGGCGATTTATGGCGTCTGGATGATGGTGCTACAGATGGCATGGTTTAGCACCGTGGTGATGCTACTCTCTGTCCCTGCAATTCATCGACGATTTCAGCGTTTTGAGCATTGGATCGACCGTGTGTTGGGGTCTGCGATGATCGTATTGGGGCTCAACCTGATCTTGCGTCATCGATAGGCCATCGATAACTCATTTGCGAGCGGTGAAATCTGCTACACTGCTGACTTATATCCATATATCGTAGCCTGACATTATGACAAGTAAGCCCATGACCCGTAATCCTGCCAATAGTAAACACAGAAACCGATCGCCTGCGACCGCCAAAAAACTCGGTCAACTGCATCCACGCAATCCGCATCAGGGTCGTTACGACTTTGCCGTATTGACTCGCGCGTTGCCTGAGCTTACTGAGCATACCATCACCAACCCTAAAGGCGAGCCGACGATTAATTTCTCGGATCATCAAGCAGTTCGTGTGCTAAATAAAGCATTGTTGGCGCACTATTACGGCGTGAAGTTTTGGGATATTCCTGACGGCTATCTGTGTCCGCCAATTCCTGGGCGTGCCGATTATATTCACTATATTGCGGATTTACTCGCGCAAACCACGCACGTGAATGCCGACAACACACCGCCGACCGGTAAAGAGATTCACGCGCTAGATATCGGTACGGGTGCCAGTGCGATCTATCCGATTGTCGGTAGTCAAAGCTATGGCTGGCGCTTTACCGCAAGCGATATTGATCCGATTTCGGTCAATACTGCCGCCCTCATTTGTGACACCAATCCCAAGCTAAAAAGCGCGGTCAAAGTAAAGCTACAGCCTGAGCCTAAGTTCATCTTTAAAAACATTATTGGTCGTCAAGATTACTTCGATGTGGTGGTGTGTAACCCACCGTTTCACGCCTCATTAGAAGAAGCGATGGAAGCCAATAGCCGCAAGCAGCACAACCTGCAACGCCATCGCGGTAAAAATGAAAGCGAGCAAATCAGCCGTCATTCAACCAAGTCAGGTAACGCGGCGCAAAACCTAAACTTCGGTGGTCAGCATAAAGAATTGTGGAGTGAAGGTGGCGAGATTGCGTTTTTGACCAAGATGGCAAAAGAAAGCCAAAGCTTTGCAGAGCATGTTGGCTGGTTCACGACTTTAGTGTCAAAATCTGAAAACGTGAAACCTTTACAACTACTATTAAAGCAGCTTAATGTCGCGCAGATGCGTATCATTGAGATGAGCCAAGGTCAAAAGAGCACTCGTGTACTCGCGTGGCGCTTTGATACCGATGAAGAATAGTCGTTGAATACATAATACGCCTAAGTTTCACGTGAAACAAAAAAGCACCGCTTTGATGATCAAAGCGGTGCTTTTTATTAAGAAATGGCTTGAAGTAAAATGAATAATTATCCAAAGAACATGACTTTTATGCCAATGGCAATCAGCACCACACCGCCCAATGTTTCTGCCTTATCCTCCAGCCATGTGCCAGAGCGTCGTCCTAAATAAACCCCAAGCCAACCAAACACCGCCGTTACAACCGCGATAATCAAGCAGGCAAGCCATGCGTTTAACGCTAATAAATTGAGCGTAAATCCTGCTGCCATGGCATCAATACTGGTGGCAATAGCAAGGGTAAACATGGTGCGATGGTTGATGACACTACCGTCCACGTCGATATCGTCTTCGTCATCCCCACCACTGAGCACTTCGTACAGCATCTTGCCACCCAGCGCAATCAGTATGATACCGCCGATCCAAGGCGCCGCCGCCGCCAACCATCCCAACAGCGCTGCACCCAATAAGTACCCAAAGAGCGGCATCACACCCTGCGCGATACCGAAATATAATGCGGCATAAATAGCGAGATGACGTGCATATTGCTGGCTTTGTTTCTGTGACTTTGCACCCAGTCCTATCGATACGGCAAACGCATCCATCGCGAGTGCAATCGCGAGCAGCACTACTTCAATCATGATATTTTCTCTTAACTCGAATAGCAGGTATGATTAGCTTCATGAAAAAGGTTTCATGTGAAACAAAAATACCGCTTCGATAGACGAAGCGGTATTTTTATACGTTGTTATTGATCAGTATCAAAATTAGATGTCTAGATTTGAAACGGTTAACGCGTTTTCTTCAATAAAGACACGGCGCGGCTCGACATGATCACCCATTAAGCAGGTAAACATATGATCAGCGGCAATCGCATCTTCGATAGTCACACGCAGCATACGGCGGTTTTCAGGATCCATCGTGGTATCCCATAGCTGCTCAGCATTCATCTCACCCAGACCTTTATAACGCTGAACCGCTAGGCCGCGACGTGCATCCAACATCATTTGTTGCCAGAGATAATCAAAATCGCGTATCGCGATGTCTTTACTGCCGCTGTTGCTCTCGCGGCGGATAAAGGCATCTTCCTCAAGCAGGGTGTTCCACTCGCTTGATAAGCGTAATAATTTGCCATACTCACTTGAGTTGATAAAGCTAGCATCTAACAGATAATGGTGTGCCAATTGATGCACATAGACTGTGACACGTGGTAGCCACTGCGCCTTAGTAGATAAAGCCTCGCTATCTGACGCGTTCCCTGCTTCAGTGCTGACGTCTTCAGTACCAATTGCAGGTGTCATACCCAATAGATCGGCAGCAGCCGCATCCATATCTTGTGACTGCGGTGCATGAATATTGACCAACTCAATCTCAGGATTTAACTCACTACCGAAGACGTCAAGCTGAGCCTGCATGGCTCTTTGCCAGTCTTGCATCGCAGACTCATCATAAGTCATATCAACGGATAGCTTTGGCGTATGCGTCAACGCATCCAAGATGACCGCTGGGAAGCGAATCTGCAAATGCGCTTTGATCAGCTGAGTTTGGTTATAATCATTAAGCAATGATTCAAGCGCTTGCCCTGTAATAGCAGGCGCATCCGCGCTAACATGTAGCTTGGTACTATCAATGGTTGATGACAATAGATACGCTTTTAGCGCCTCATCATCTTTGAGATACAGCTCTTGACGACCTTTTTTGACTTTATACAGCGGCGGCTGAGCGATATATACATAGCCACGCTCGATCAGATCAGGTGTTTGACGGAAGAAGAACGTCAGCAGCAGGGTACGAATGTGTGAGCCATCCACATCGGCATCGGTCATGATGATGATCTTGTGGTAGCGCACTTTGTCTGGATTATACTCATCAGGGCCGATACCGCAGCCAAGTGCCGTGATCAGGTTACCCACTTCAGCGGACGATAGCATTTTGTCAAAGCGCGCACGCTCAACGTTCAAAATTTTACCTTTTAGTGGCAAAATCGCTTGAGTTTTACGGCTACGGCCTTGCTTTGCTGAGCCACCTGCAGAGTCACCCTCCACAATATATAGCTCAGATAATACTGGATCTTTTTCTTGGCAGTCAGCAAGTTTACCAGGCAGACCTGCAATATCCAGAGTCGTCTTTCGGCGCGTCATCTCTCGCGCTTTACGGGCCGCGTCACGCGCCCGTGCTGCTTCCATAATTTTATTGGCAATGGCTTTACCCGCCGCTGGATTCTCTAGCAGGTAGTCATTGAACTTATCATGCATCGCTGATTCGACAGCAGATTTCACTTCACTTGAGACCAGCTTGTCTTTGGTCTGGCTTGAGAATTTTGGATCAGGCACTTTCACCGAGACAATAGCCGTTAGACCTTCACGCGCATCATCACCAGTCGCCGCGACCTTTTCTTTTTTGAATAAATTCTCACGATCCATATAGCTATTTAAGCCGCGTGTAAGTGCTGATCGGAAACCCGATAGATGCGTACCGCCATCTTTTTGCGGAATATTATTGGTAAAGCACAGCACTTTTTCGTTATACGTATCGGTCCACTGGAGCGCGACTTCGACACTGATACCATCGTCTTGCTGACTGGTAAAATGGAATACTTCATTGATACCGTCTTTGCCTGCATTGATATAGCTGACAAACTCTAGTAAGCCGCCTTTGTGCTCAAACTCATGACGCTTATCAATACGCTCATCGGTCAGAACGATACGCACACCGGAGTTCAAAAATGACAGCTCGCGTAGGCGTTTTGCCAAAATATCATATTCAAAGACTGTGCCGGTGAATACGTCGCTACTTGGATAAAAGCGGATTTGCGTACCGGTTTGATCGGTCGCTTCCATCTGCTGAATATCAGCGTCAGGTACGCCATCAGTATAGGTCTGATGGTAATGATAGCCTTCACGCCAGATATTCATCTCAAGCTTTTTAGACAACGCATTGACGACCGATACCCCAACACCATGCAGACCGCCTGAGACTTTATAGCTATTATCATCGAACTTACCGCCTGCATGCAGGACTGTCATGATGACCTGCGCCGCTGATACCCCTTCCTCTGGATGAATATCGACTGGTACACCGCGGCCATTATCCATCACACTGACAGACTCGTCTTCGTGAATGATGATATCAATCTGATCACAGTGACCGGCCAGCGCCTCATCGATAGAGTTATCCACGACCTCAAAGACCATATGATGCAAGCCTGTGCCATCGTCCGTATCACCGATATACATACCAGGGCGCACGCGTACAGCCTCTAGCCCACGTAGTACACGGATATCCTTAGAACTATAATCAGAAGGTAATACTTCTGAAACTACAGTAGACACAGCGGCTTCAGTAGCACTGTCGTCTATCAATTGCTCGTGGTCAATAGGTAATGAATCACTCATGTACATTCCTTAATCTAGCCATTATCAGCCGTTTTTATCAGCGCACTTATAAAAATGCACTTCATGATGGCATCTTAAAATCAACTTCTATTATTCATCACTTAGAGTGCATATGAGCGGCTAAACCACTAACCACTGCTAACCTCAAAAAGGCTGCATAGAGATAAAATTGGCAAATTACTTATTAGTAATAGTCTTTGTTTTTCTAGCCATTGTTAAAACTATTGAAATAAATAAAATATTTAATTATCAATTACTTATAAAGAAATAAAAAATAGAAGTCTGTTATATGATGCTATCGAATAAATTGCTGAGAACAGGACAAAAATAAAGGGTTATTTTAGCATTTTTTTGTCTGTAAGTCACTGTTTACTCGGAGTTTTACGACTTATGAGTCAGTGTCTTTACCTAATAGCTAGTATAAGTAATAGTCGTGACTGTGATACTCAGTAAAGGACGCATAAAAGGCGTTATAAGTAGGCAGGAAAAGGCTTAAAGGGATGATAAGCGACTAAGAATTAGTCAACAGGAATTAATCAACAGACAATATCTGGCCTTGTTTCACGTGAAACAAGTTAGGCGCTGACCATAGCTCATTAACCAAAGGTACAATATCATCCGTTAAGCTGGTCATAAACACCTGACAAGGGAGCATTGCCAAGGTTGATAGCAAAATCTTTACTGCCCTATCGTCTAGCTCTGCAGTAATGTCATCAAGTAATACAACAGGGGTCGCTCTCGATGTTGAGTTATTATCGAACGAAGCGCTATCTTCATTATCATTGAGCAATAAAGGCAGCTGTGACAGTCGCAGTGCCGTAATCAGCAGTTTTTTTTCGCCGCGAGACAATACATTGGCGGCTTGCTCTTTTAAAGCGGGTAATTTAGCATTTACCTCATGGTCTGAGGACACTGTATTTGTATTTGTCGCCTGACTATCTACAACATCATCAGACCGCACTGCATTATCAGAGCGCCAATGCACATGGATATCGGCGCGATGATTACCGATACGAGTATATCCCAGTTGCAAATCTTGCTCTAGCCGTTCATCAAGCTGCACATCAAGCGCCACACTGGTATCGTAGCCAGCGTTATAGCTTAGGCTCAATTGCTCAGCATAAGTAGGCAGTAGTTGCAGCACACTGTCAGCAAAATAAGGCTGCCATTCAGTAAAGACGCGCTCACGATAATGGTGTATCAAGGCCGCATGATTACTCAGTCCTTTGTCCCAAGACTTTAACTCCGCTAGCTGAACTTGCGTTAATTGGCGTGATTTTTTTAGCAAACTATTGCGCTGTTTTAACAGGCGTTGATAGGCGACCCATTGCGGATGAAACCCCTGTTTCATGTGAAACACTAACCAGTCTAACAGCTGACGTCGACTGGCACTACCCTGCTCTAACATATCCATCGTTGAAGGATCTATCAGTAGCGTGGGCAGCTGCTCGGTCAATATACTTTGATTGTAGACAGTAGCTTGATTAAGACGCAGAATGGTGGTCGCATCTGCCTGTTTTTGAATAGCCAAGGTGCGATCATCATTGAGCTTAGCATAGACCGTTGCATGGTTTTGATGATGCTGAATATAGCGCTTGGGCTGATGATGCCGAAAGCTTTTGCCTCTCGATAATAAGAATAGGGCTTCAAGTAATGAGGTCTTGCCGCTACCGTTTGCACCGATAAGAACGTTGCAAACGGTCGACTGCATGTTGACTTGCGTGAGGTTGCGCAGATTTGATACTTGTAGACGTTCAATCATATTATCGATAGCCGCTCATGATTTTTAGCCTATTTAACAAGCAAAAGTTGATTAGATATTTAAATCCGAATAAATTGCGTGGCGATTTTGAGAGCGCACTAGCGAAGCTTAACGCTATGCTATTTGTCCCCTATCAGACTATATACGCATAGGCATAATAACGTACTGATGAAACTCATCATTGAGCTGATTGACAAGTACAGAGGCATTCGATTGGCTCATATGCATTTGCAAATCACCTTGTATCACTCCTAGCACGTCTTGTAGATACGCAGCATTGAACGATAACTCCATTGGTTCGCCCTGATATTTAGCTTGTATCATCTCCACGGCTTCATCTTGCTCAGCATTGTTGGCACGTACCTCTACCATACCATCACTGGCAAAATTAAAGACCACACCGCGCGACTTCTCATTACTCAAAATCGCAACGCGGCGTAATACGTCAGTCATTTTCTCTTGACTAAATAACGCAAGCTTATCCGTATTGCTTGGCATGACACGGCGATAATCAGGGAATTTGCCATCAATCAGACGGGCAGTAAACGTTACCATTAGGTTTTGGCTAACCTGCCCTGCACTATCTACGTCACCAAATGGTAAGCTGACTTGTAAAAACTCACGGCCAAAGCTGAGCGTCACTGCATTGTCTTGATCGCCGAGCATTTTGCCAAGCTCGGTCGCCAAACGTTCAAGCTCGATCACAGCCTTACGTGGCAAGATAGCCTGCATATTAAGATCCGCGCTCACGTCTATAACACTACGTGCCAAGGCCAATCTATGTCCGTCAGTCGCAACGGTCGTCAGCTGCTGCTGTGAAACATCAAACAGCATACCTGTCAGATAATAACGTACATCTTGAATCGCCATCGCAAACTGAGTTTTGTGAATCAAATCTGTCAGGCGACTACGACTGATATTTAACGGCGTGATGTTTTCAGGATTACCCAGACTTGGATAGTCTTCACTTGGCAAAGTACCTAACGTAAAACGACTCTTGCCACTGGTAAGCAAACAACGCTCATTCGCTTGGGTGGCTAGATTGATTTGCGCTTGGGCCGGTAGTGATTTACAAATATCTTTTAATTTGGTTGCAGGTAGCGTCGTTGTTCCCGCCTCTACACAAGCACCAGCAGGCAATTTCAAAGTCGATGTCAGCTCCACTTCCAAATCTGAGGCAGTCAAAATAAGCTCGGTCTCTGATAGCTGCAGCTTAATATTGCCCAGTATCACCATATTGTGGCGTTTGTCTGCGGCCTTGGCGATCAAATTAATGGCTTTTAATAACGATTCTCGATTGATCGATAATTGCATGCTTGATTACTCTTATTCAAATGATTCTTTTTATAATACGGTAAGATAATAACTCAATCATACCTTGTCTGTTGCAGATAATCCATAAGGCTGATGTCTACTAACACCTGCGGTATTATAACCCTTGTCCACTGGCTAACCTATCATGTTAAACCGTTTGCTATCCTGCCTGTAACATCAGTGAGAGCGTTTTATAATCCTTGTCAAACGCGGGATCTGCGGCTCGCAATTCATTTACTTTGTCACAAGCATGCATCACGGTTGTATGGTCACGTCCACCAAATGACTGACCAATCTCAGGAAAACTGTCACCTGTCAACTCACGAGATAAAGCCATTGCGATTTGCCGAGGCCTTGCGATACTACGGGTGCGCTTACGTCCCATAATATCCTTGACCGTCACATCATAATACTCAGCAACGATTTTGCGGATATTATCCATATTTACCGCTTGTACCCGCATGGCAACAATATCTTTTAACGCGTATTGCACCATCTCAAGAGTAATCTGTGCACCTGTCAAATTGGCATTTGCGAATACCTGATTGAGAGCACCTTCTAAACGTCTGACATTAGAAACGACATTTTGAGCGATAAATAATGCACACTCTTTGGGTAATACCATCCCATAAGAGGCTGCTTTTTTTTGCAAAATTTGTACACGAGTATCAATTTCAGGAGGATCAACCGCAACCGTCAATCCCCAAGAGAATCGCGATCTAAAGCGTTCATCAAACTCTGTCATTTGCGATGGATGACGATCAGAAGCCAAAATCAGTTGTTTATCACCGCTAGTAAAATCTGCAAATAACGTCAAAAACTCATTACTACTTTTGGTCTTTCCAGCCAGTACATGGATATCATCCACAATCAATAAATCTACTTTTTTTATTTTCTTTTTAAAATCTTCTATTTTATTATTTCTTAATGAATAGACCAATTGATTTATAAATTTTTCAGAAGTGAAATAATAAAAACTTTGATTATTTCTTAAATAGCGATGTGCTACAGAATGCATTAAATGCGTCTTTCCCAATCCAGAAGGGCCATATATAAATAAAGGATTATGTCGATTTTTTGATTGTTTTTTGCCAAGCTCATAGCAGGCCTTGTAAGCGAGATTGTTTGACTTCCCAGTAACAAACGTCTCAAAAGTAAAATCAGGGTTGAGATAGCTTAATGACTTGGCATCCACTGAGTCGATCAGTTCTGCATGACGCATATTAGCGTCGATATCTGCTTTTGAATTATTGTGGTGAATAGATTCAAATTTATGTTCAGGCAGGGTAGGGGAGGGGTTATCTTCTACAAATAATGAGCCTGATTGAGAGTGATTACCACCTTCTACATCACGTCCAGCATTATCAACGCGTACGACAACTTCCTCAATGCTCCCTTGACTGTGCTTAGCGACCAATTGCTGAATATCTTGAAGATGGTTCTTTTTGATATACGTCACAAAATAATCATTAGGTGCAAGAATGACCAGAGTCTGTGCTTCTTGATGAGCTGACAGAGGCCTCAGCCACATGGTGAACACGTTGTCTTTAACGTTATAGCGCAAATCGTTCAGACATTTATCCCAAATATTTGCTGTGTCTATCATGAAAAATACTAACCCTGTAATTTGAAATAATAGTTATATGTAGTGGTCTGAGCACTCTACTGACTCTAAGCTCTCATAGCAGTTATTTGTCTCAAGAACTAAGTAGAAATGACATACCAGACCACGTATTTAGATAGGGGCTAATCTAACACAGATACCCTGTGGATAAAACCTTGTTTTTTGGGGATAAAACTGTGGATAGTTTTGGGGATAACTCAACAAGGCAAGTTATCCATATTTAACCCACAGGTTATCCACAGCCTTACCCATAGCGTAGTAAATTGATAATGAAAGAGAAAACTAAGTTAACCACAGATATATAGGCGCCCAATAACAACAATACTTATATATATTAATTAATAATTATTATAGAGCTCACTAAAAACTGTGGATAACTTTAAAAACTGCGGTTATTTATCTGACAAGCTGTAACAGTAAAAAAGAGTGTTTATCAGCAATATGTATCAATCTGATAACAGAAGACTTAGTCTTTGAAGACAGCTAAAATTAGTTTATTGACCATAAGTATGCAGAATGGTATAATCCTCCGTTATTACGAATTTAGTCCATTATTTTTATAGGTGAGTTATGAAACGTACATTCCAACCAAGCGTGATCAAGCGTAAACGTACTCACGGTTTCCGTGCTCGTATGGCAACTAAAAAAGGCCGTCAGGTCTTAGCTCGTCGCCGCGCTAAAGGACGTCATCGTCTAACTGTATAATCAGTAAGTAGCGATAAGCATGGCTAATGGTGCTTGTTGTGTTCTTATTGTTTATAGATTGCAATAGTCAATCATCACAACTGACATTTAGCCATATATTAAAAGCGCCCACATCGGCGCTTTTTTTGTCTTTACATTTTGCTATTATCTCTAATATCGCCACTCCCTATCATATTAGGTCATACTATGCCCCAGTCTACTTCAGCGACACCTACAGCCAGCTTTACCAAAGAGCAGCGCTTGCTAACGCCACAAGCATTTCGTGAAGTGTTTGACGCCCCTGAGCGCAAGATACATCAGAGCCATTTGATGGCTTTTGTGAGACACAGTCCCTATGATAAGCCACGTATCGGTATGGCAATTACTAAGCGTAAAGTTCCTACTGCAGTGGCACGAAATTTCATTAAAAGGCAAATACGTGAGCATTTTCGCACAACTGCATTTAAACTAGAAAATAAAGATATTGTTTTTATTGTAAAAAAACCATTAAAAGAAATAAATAATAATGAATTAAAAAATCAAATAATTTATATTTTTAAAAAAATAGAAAAAAAATAAAATGGAAAAAACATTAAAGATAGTAAATAAATTATTTTTTAATTTTTTATTTGGCTTGATGGTTTTTTACCAAAAAATAATTAGCCCTATTCTACCTGCTCGTTGTCGTTACTACCCTACTTGCTCAAACTATGGTAAGCACGCTTTGGCATGGCATGGCATCCGTGCCGGTGGCTGGTTGCTGTTAAAACGTCTTAGTAGATGCCATCCGCTTGGTGGCCATGGCATTGACTTTGTTCCACTCCCTTTGTCCTCTTATCATTATCAATATATATATTCTACAGCGAGTAGCGATAGTAGAGGATGGGGTGTTTACCGAGATCGTCAGGGGTATGTGCCACATCTTAACTACTTAATGAAGACAACATGAAAATCATAACTTTGGGCTTTAGATATTATCTTCAATAAGTTACCCACAAGTTATCCACACTCTTGGTATCATTTGAAGCAGATTTTTAGTAAAATGATGCACATTTTATGTAAATGACTCTCAACGCATTTATCGATCATGAAGATAACTATGCAGTACAGTCATGACACATGCCCTAATTTTTAATCTAGGAAAGGTTTATGCAAAAGATATTTCGGGTGATGATCATCATTGCGATGCTAATTACCGCTTATCTGCTGATTTTGGCATGGCGAGATGATTATGCCGATGCACCAGCTGTAGAAGCGGTGCCAGAAACTACAAGTTCAGTAGGTGCTGACATTCCTTCTACCACTGGTGCCGCAGGTGATATTCCGGTTCAGACCCTACCTGTGGATAACGCAGCTGTGACAGCGACCCCTGCAAAGGACACAGGATTAATCACGGTAACGACCGATCGCTATGATATTAAAATCAATCCAGAAGGCGGTGATATTGTCTATGCTGCGCTCAAGCAGTATGACGCGACGCTCGATAGCGATAAGCCTTTCGTATTGCTAGAAAACAACAGCAACCGTGTATACGTGGCTCAGTCTGGCTTGATTGGTCAAAATGGTATTGATACGGCAGAAGGTCGTGCGATTTATAGCCACACCGCCAACAATTATGTGATGGAAGCAGGACAACAAACACTGTCAGTACCGCTTACTTACAAGAAAGATGGCGTGACAATCACCAAGACATTTACCTTTACTGAAAATAAATATCCGATCGATATTAGCTACAAAATTCAAAACGCCTCCACCAATGCGTGGCAAGGTCAGATGTTTGCGCAGCTAAAACGTGACGATAGTAAAGATCCTGGTATGTCTGATAAAGGCGCGCTGAGCATGGCGACTTATCTTGGTGGTGCTTGGGGTACGCCAGATGATCCATACAATAAACTGAAGTTTAAAGACTTCAGCGATGGCGAGCTAACGACGACCAGTGATAAAGGCTGGGTTGGCATCGTACAGCATTATTTTGTCTCTGCATGGACGCCTGAAAACTTCACGGGTAAATTCTTTACCCGCGAGACTGGTAACGACTACTTTATTGGTTTTAACAGTCAGCCAGTCAATGTCGCACCAAACAAGCAAGTGACATTGGACGCCACACTGTACGCAGGTCCAAAAGTACAGTCTGAGCTAAAAGATGTAGCAGTGGGTCTGAATAAGACGGTTGATTACGGCTTATTGTGGCCAATATCGAAGGTCCTATTTGCTATCTTAGAAGGTGTGCATAAAGTTGTGGGTAACTGGGGTTGGTCAATCATTATCCTCACCATTTTAGTCAAAATTGCTTTGATGTGGTTCTCTAATAAGAGCTACTACTCAATGGCTAAGATGCGCGCTATTGCACCGAGACTAAAAACGCTAAAAGAAGAGCATGGCGACGATCGTATGAAAATGTCGCAAGAAATGATGGCCATCTACAAGGAAGAGAATGTCAATCCGATGGCGGGTTGTCTACCTATCTTGATGCAGATGCCAATTTTCTTAGCTTTGTATTGGGTGCTCGTAGAGAGTGTCGAGCTGCGTCATGCGCCATGGATTCTGTGGATTCGCGATCTTTCAGCCATGGATCCTTGGTTCATCTTGCCGCTATTGATGGGTGCTTCTATGTTCATCCAGCAGCAGTTAAACCCGCAGCCAGCAGATCCAATGCAAGCAAAAGTGATGAAGTTTTTGCCGATTATCTTCACCGCGTTCATGCTGTTCTTCCCAGCAGGTTTGGTACTATATTGGACAGTGAACAACTTGTTCAGTATGACTCAGCAATATATCGTGAATAAGAAAGTTGAAGAAGAGCAAAAACGCCGCACGGTAAAAGTGGTTGACTAACTGACGCTCTATTAAACGTATGATTACAAAAACCATCGCGTAAGCGGTGGTTTTTTTATAAGTGCTACAAGGTTATCCACAGCTTATCAACATTAAAGAGAAAATATCAATGATTAGGCTGCGTTTCAAAGTTTGTTTTGTCACTATGAGCACAGGCGTCTATAATGGGGTTTTTAGCTATTGAGAGTCATTGTGGATTCCTTAGAGATGGCATTAGCCACACCGAATCATTCTGAAAAATCTAATACCTCTGGACTTGCGACGATTGCTGCGATCGCAACGCCCTTAGGGCGCGGTGGTGTCGGTGTTATACGCCTATCAGGCAGCCGTGCGTATGCCATGGCCTGTGCGCTCACGGGAAAATCGGCTTTTACGCCGCGTATGGCCAGTTTTTGCCGTTTTTATCAGGCGGATGGTACGGTTATTGATGAAGGGTTGGTATTGTACTTCAAAGGGCCACACTCATTTACTGGTGAAGATGTGATTGAGCTGCAAGGGCATGGCGGCGTTATTTTACAGAACCAATTGCTCGCACGCGTGTTTGAGCTGGGCGCCAAGCAAGCGAGTGCCGGAGAGTTCTCTTATCGTGCTTTTGACAATGATAAATTGGATTTGGTGCAGGCAGAGGCAATCGCTGATGCGATTGATGCGACCAGTGCGGCGGCGGCGAGTAGTGCGATTCGCTCTTTGAGCGGTGAGTTCTCCCAAAAGATCAATCAGCTATTGGAGCAGCTCATTCACTTGCGCTTGCATGTCGAAGCGGCGATTGACTTCCCTGATGAAGAGGATGTCGATTTTTTATCTGACGGCGTGATACAAAGTAAACTTGAACAAACGCAAGATAAAATACAGCAAGTCTTAGCCACGGCAAAGCAAGGTCAGCTCTTACGTGATGGTATCCATGTGGTCCTAGCTGGTAGACCAAACGCGGGTAAATCAAGCCTGCTGAATCGTCTAGCAGGGCAAGAACGTGCTATCGTGACCGATGTCGCTGGCACCACGCGTGATACGCTGCAAGAGACGGTCGTGCTCAACGGTTTAACACTGCATCTTACTGATACAGCGGGCTTGCGTGAGACAGAAGACACGGTAGAACGTATCGGCATTGAGCGTGCCCGTACCGCCATTACCCAAGCTGATATGCTGCTGATGGTTTACGATGTGACTCGCGATGTTGAAGAAGAAAGCACACCATTACAGCTTGCTGAGCAGTTATTTGGTGAGCTGCCAGAGGCCAAACGATTACTCATCATTGCCAATAAAAGTGATCTATTAAGCGATGATAGTAGTGAAAAATCAGCTTCTATGACGCAAGCTGATATTAAAGCCAAAGGGTACGAACAAATCAATGTTTCATGTGAAACAGGTGCTGGTATAGAGAGTTTGGTCGAATTATTATGTGCAAAGGTAGGTTTTCATCCGCCAGAGAACAGCTTAATCGCTCGTACTCGTCACATAGATGCTCTCAGACGGACGGACAATTATTTAGCAGAGGCGCATGAGCAGTTAACAGTGTTTCAAGCAGGTGAGTTGGTTGCTGAAAGCTTGCGTCAAGCGCAGCAGAGCTTGGGCGAAATTACAGGTGAGTTTAGTGCTGATGATTTATTGGGCAAGATATTTGGTAGTTTTTGTATCGGCAAATAATGGCGAGATAATACTATTGGTTACCCAGTAAATCCAATTATCTTATAAACTTTGCTTTTATTTTTAATCATAAAATGAGGAGTTGCTATGCACTGCCCGTATTGTAATGCATCAGAGACAAAAGTGATTGACTCACGTCTTGCTGCAGAAGGTGCGCAAGTGCGTCGCCGCCGCTCATGCAATAGCTGCCAAGAGCGTTTCACAACGTTTGAGATGGTGGAGGTTGTGATGCCAAGGATCATTAAATCCAGCAGCAAGATTGAACCTTATGACAATGAAAAACTGCGCCGCTCTATCTTGTTGCCGCTGCAAAAGCGTCCCATCACCATCGATGAGCAAGAGGCGATGATCAGTCGCATTGAAAAGCGTGTCAGACAAATGGGGGAGCGCGAAATCAGTAGTAACGTTTTGGGAGAAATCATCATGAGTGAGTTAAAAATTCTAGATGATGTCGCTTATGTACGCTTTGCCAGCGTCTATCGTGACTTTCAAGACATCGATGCGTTTCATCAAGAAATTGCCAATATCCGTCCAAACGATAAGTAAGCGGTTAAATCCATGAAACCTCTGATCAGTGAGCTGATTGTGGGTCCTATGTCTTCGTACTGTTTAAGAAAAACACGCCGTAATTATCATTAATCATTACTAAGCCGACTGTTATGCCAACCATAAATCATTCCCAAGACGCGCAAGACCGTTACTTTATGATGCTTGCCGTTGAACAAGCCAAACAAGGTTTGTATACCACCAGACCGAATCCTGCGGTGGGCTGTGTTATTGTTCAAGCAGAAAAAATAGTTGGTCAAGGGTTTCATCCAAAAGCTGGTGAGCCTCATGCAGAAGTGTTTGCGTTAAAACAAGCAGGCGAGCAGGCAGCGGGAGCGACCGCTTATGTGACTCTAGAGCCCTGCAGTCACACAGGGCGTACACCGCCATGTGCGTTGGCGCTCGTCGCTGCAAAGGTAAAACGGGTTGTTATCGCCGGTCTAGACCCCAATCCACAGGTCGCAGGTCGAGGGGTTAAACTGCTAGAGCAGGCAGGTATCGAGGTCAGAGTAGGCGTCTTGACAGAGCAAGCAGAAATACTAAATCGCGGATTTTTAAAGGCCATGCGGACTCAGATGCCCTATGTCAGACTAAAAGTAGCGACTAGTCTGGATGGCCGCACTGCGATGGCATCCGGAGAATCAAAATGGATTACATCAACCGCGTCTCGTGAGGATGTCCAAAAGCTACGAGCACAAAGTGGTGCGATTATTACAGGCAGTGAAACGGTGATAATGGACAATCCGCAGCTAAACGTACGCTCAACTCAACTAGCGGTATCACCTGAGACGGTACCGCCTCCTCGTGTTGTGATACTGGATAGACGTCAGCGTTTAAAATATCATACACAATCTGATTATCAGCTGTGTCGGCGTACAGATATGAT
Organism: Psychrobacter sp.; assembly: GCF_030454045.1. Classification (GTDB taxonomy): domain Bacteria; phylum Pseudomonadota; class Gammaproteobacteria; order Pseudomonadales; family Moraxellaceae; genus Psychrobacter. The sequence goes on from NZ_JAKDJE010000005.1 coordinate 16,818, forward strand.
ATATTGGCGCAAAGACAATCTGACAGCTTTGCTACAGATGTTGGTCAGAGAGCATCAGTGTTATGACGTTTTGGTAGAGGCAGGTGCTGGTGTGGCTGGTAGTTTTTTGAGCCAGCAGCTCGTCGATGAGCTAATTGTTTATCAAGCACCGTGTTTATTAGGACACCAGGCAAGACCAATGGTTGATTTTAATCCAATCTCTTTGGCGCAGCAGTTGCGCTTTGATATTCAAGACCATGAGCAGATTGGTTCTGATTTAAAATTGACGTTACGCCCTTTGTAGCTCATTTATGATTTTACCCTTTATGTTTCTTCTTAATGAATGGCATATGTGGATAAGCAAATAGTTGGTTTGAGTGTTTCACATGGAACTGTGCATAACTTTGTTTCACATGAAACATGAAAAGCTGATTATTTTTGTGTCTTTATGACAAATTATATATTAATCAATAACTTATGTTTTTTAAATCTTGCGTTGCGAGCGCTAAACTAAATTTAGCATCATTGTGGATAACTCTATAATTAATAAAGACTTTAAGAATATTCTATTGACTTATACTTACTTATCCACAATCTATCCTATGACCGCCTGCATTTCCCGTGTGTTTCACTGCGAAGTGTACTCAGAAAGACAGTACTAAGAAATTTGGTTAAGTGTTTGATAAATAAAGTGATGTGTTTATAGCAGCATTATAATAACGAGATGAGGATGATATGTTTACTGGAATTATAGAAAGCGTTGGAACCGTAAAATCGATGCAACCAACGGGCGGTGATATACGCTTAACAATAGAGTCTAACGACCTGGATTTTAGCGACGTAAAGCTCGGTGATTCTATTGCATCGAACGGTATCTGTTTGACTGTTGTAGAGCTAGGCAATAACTATTACTCTGTTGATGTTTCACGTGAAACTATTGCTCGAACAGCGCTAGAAGCATTAAAAGCAGGTCATACGGTCAATTTAGAAAAAGCGATGCTACCAACGACTCGTTTTGGTGGCCATATTGTTGCCGGTCACGTGGATGGGGTAGGCGTCGTCAGTAAACTACAGCAAGACGCACGTTCTATTTATATTGAGATTGAGATACCACAAGAGTTGGCGCACTATACAGCGACCAAAGGTTCTATCACGGTAGATGGGATTAGTTTGACTACCAATCTGGTGCGTGACAATATCGTTTCTTTAAATATTATCCCGCATACCGCTCAAGTGACCAATATCGCTAAGCATTGGTTGGTGGGTAACAAAGTCAATATCGAAGTGGATATCGTTGCACGCTATTTGGAGCGTTTGCTAAATAAATCACAATCTGGTGGTATAAATACTGCAAATCCTCAAAGCCAAATTACAGAAGCTTTTTTAGCAGATAATGGCTTTATGAAATAACGTTTGAGGCTGTACTTACCTGTTTAGATATTCACCCTGTCCATATTACGAAATCAAAGTATAGTCAATCCACTATAAAAGCGTTACAGCGTTAACCTCGCTTGAAGTATGACATATACATCTGCACTCGGTTGCCTTGTACCGCTCTTAAATTGGATCAACTATAATGTTGAGAGGGTGATTTTTTTATTAACGTTTAGGGTATAAAGCTTTGTAGAACGGTTTCTAGATCCTTTTTACGGATAGGCTTGGATAAAAACTCATCCATTCCCACTTGCATGCACGCCTTGCGATCCTCTTCTGTATTATTTGCCGTTAGCGCGATGATAGGAATGTCATCTCCTTGTGCTCGTATTGCCTGAGTGGCCTGCAATCCATCCATGATGGGCATCCGGCAATCCATAAGGATCAATGAAATCTCTTCACGCTGGCCTGCCAATATATCAAGGGCTTGCTGTCCATCTTCTGCAACCATACTACGATAGCCAATTTTGCTCAGCATTTTGCAGGCAATCTTTTGATTGGTCGGGCTGTCCTCGACCACAAGTATGAGAGGCAGTGCGGTTTGAGTGCTCGTCTCTTGAGTATTTTTCTCATTCACATCCTCTTGACCCTGCTGTGTTTGAGAGAGCTTTTGTCTGGCAGGCAGGGTCAAGCGCATAAGCTCAGAGAGTAATAGCGCACTGTCTAGCGGCTTGGTCAGATAACCATCACACTGATCGAGCAATACTGATGGTATGCGGCGCTCAGGCTTCATGCTAAACAGTATTTTGGGTAATGAGGTATTTGCTACTAAGCTATCTAAGGCTTGACGTCTATCTATATTGGTGGCGATGTGCTGACCACTTGGTACATATGTCTCTATTAGATCGGATGAATCGTTTAACAACGAATTTTGCGCGTCGTCTGAGCGGTCCGTGTTGAGCGCGTCCTCAACTAAAATGGTACTCGTATCATAGTACTCATAATCTAGTAGTAATAGAGGGGCTAAGCGGTGCTTTTCTTTACTCAGGCGCTCTGTTAATTGCTCTATCGTTGCTAAGTCTACAGAGGTGTAAATAGTCGCGGATATTGCTAGATGCTCACAGAGACGCTGTAGGTGCTCTGCAACCAGTGGCTGATGCACCACAGCGATAAGACAGATATGAGCTAAGTGCTGACTAGGATGATACACGGGTTGATAGTGCGGGCGTTGACAAGGCAGGTATAGGTTGAAGACACTGCCCTCATTGACTGTACTTGTCAATTCAATAAACCCACCTAATAATCGCGCGAAGCTATTAACATTTTTGAGACCCAGTCCGGTATCGAGAACATTTTGCACGATTGGATTGGGCTCTTGGTGGCGCGGCTTATTTAAGTATGACGATAACTGATGCTGCTTGGCAGAGGTGATCCCGATACCCGTGTCCTGCACACTAAAGCGCACCCAGCAATTTGTCTCAGTGGCGGTGCTATTTTGATTGATAGCGTGCAAAGTCTCTTTGCTTGTCTCTGTCATCTGATCATAGTCGACTGCTTCGATGATGAGTGCGACATGACCGAAAGGGGTGAATTTTACGGCGTTATGCAATAAATTTAGTAAGGTTTGCCGCAGGCGACCGTCATCAGTATCGATGGCGCGAGGACAATTAGGGGAAAAAAAGTAAATCAGCTCCAGTCCTTTTTGCCGTACGTTACTGACTACTAGCTCATTCACTTCTTGACCAAGCTTATAAATATCGACAGGCTCAATATTCAAACGGTTTTTTCTCACTTCAATATTGCCAATGTGCAGAGTCTCATTGAGCGCAGTAAGCATACTATGACTGGTGGTAATCAGTGTGTCTAATGTTTTATTTTGTCTGGTATTCAACGTGTTCGGATCAATTGGCTCGAGGATATCGATCATCGCTTCTAGCGGGATACGTAATTTATGACCGATGGCAAATTTGAGCTCATTGAACTCATCAAGCTTTTGCTGTAGTTGTTTGTTTTGCTGCTGCAATTGCTCGTTTTGATTGACAAGCTCATTAATATTATTTAGAAGTGCAGTGAATCCATGAATCTGTCCGTGCTCACCAAACCATGGTGTGATATGTAGCTGGTAGGCCTGTTTGTTTTCTATTCCATAGACAATGACGGTACGTGATACTCGTAAATTTTCTAGAGTCTGTAGTGCTTGCTGAGTGGTGTCATCTTTGCCCACAAAAAAGTCAGTGAGCTCATAACTTTGGTCATTTTTGGCAGCGGGCATAAATGCTTTTTCAAAGCGTTGGTTGTAAAAGCTAATCTGGCCATGGCGTACGCTCATCAGCATGGGCAGCGGTGCTTGATCAACCAAGCGCTCCAAGCGATGTTGCAAGGTTTTGATACGGCGATAGTCATTATGCAGCTGATAGCTCACTCGGCTCAGCGCATGTCCCAAAAGTAAAAACTCTCTAGTGGATCTTTTCTGTAAAAAAGGGGAGGGTGTATAAGTCTCCCTTGCATGAGTGCTCAAATTGTCGGTATAAACCAGCAATTGCTCCCAGTTGGTTCGACGATTGAGCATATAAAATAATGCAATAAAGAAAAGCAGGAAGGCGATCACAAGTGGCAGCCAGTAGCGGTACGAGGTCCAATTGACTATCAACGGCTCGTGGCGAAAAGTAATATAAATCTGATGCCCACTTTCTAGCTGAATGATTCCTGTCAGATCATTATTACTAACCTGATACGCACTTTGGTTACTGCTATTAGCGCTCGCCGCACTAAGGGTTGGCAATGTTATGGTCGAAAAATCCGTTTCGTTCGGACGAGTTTTACGATGAATATAGGTTTGCCCAGATGGCATCATCAAAATAAGATGATAACTGATATGGTCAAACGCGGGTTGTCCTAAAATCTTTTCTATTTCTACATCGATAGGGGCGGCGTGCTCAAATATGCTGTGCTCTAATGAGTGAAACGTATCGATACTGTGTTGTTCACTACGATGCTTGATCACATCAAACAAGGTAACGTAATACATCAATAGCATCGCCAGTAAGGTCAATGCATAAAAGATCAATAAGCGCTGTAAGGACTTAAACTGCTGCATGAGAACATGGCCCTATATCGACGTAATAACATACCGTGAAATCATAATGATTTTTTATAGTAACTGATTTTTCAAAGTCTTAGCATCAAAGACTCGACTTTAACGACTTGTATCCATTGTTTGTAGCAACATGATAGTGGCTGATTTATAGAGCAATGCTGACAAGGTCTTTTTATTCTATAAAAAGTTCTACAAAGAGAGCAATGAGTGTTTTTACTTTATAAAGAGAGAAGCGTCACGAGGCACACTGGGTTGAGACTACCACAATTATGGCACAACATCGTAAACTCACCTATAATGGGCAAATTAACCTTATATAATGCAGAACTATGACGATAACGACTGCCCCCTCTGATGCCGCTATACATAACAACAAACCATTTGCCAAGCGACTGAGAGTCGTGTTTGCAGGCACGCCTGAGTTTGCTGCGGTGAGCCTAGAAGCGCTTATCAATCAGCAAGACACCCTAAATATCGACATTGTCGCTGTTTATACCCAGCCGGATCGCAAAGCAGGACGCGGCCAAAAATTATCAGCCTCTGCTGTCAAAGAAGTGGCCTTGGCAAACGATATCGTGGTTGAGCAGCCAGTCACCTTTAAAAAATCCAGCACTGAAGGTATGGCCGCTAGGCAAACCCTGCGTAGCTATCAGCCAGATCTTATGATTGTCGCCGCTTACGGTTTGATTTTACCTATTGGTGTATTAAACACGCCGACCCATGGATGTTTGAATATTCATGCCTCGTTATTGCCGCGTTGGCGCGGTGCAGCGCCTATCCACCGCGCGCTATTGGCGGGCGATGAGGAGACCGGTATCACCATCATGCAGATGGATAAAGGGCTTGATACGGGTGATATGCTCTATAAAACGAGCGCCAGTATCGCATCTGATGAGACGGCAGCGAGCCTACACGACAAGATGGCAGAGCTTGGGGCGACGGCTATCGCCACCGTACTAAAAGATTTGTCACATTACCAAGCACAGGCCGTTGTCCAAGACGACAATCAGGCAAATTATGCAGAAAAGTTGGTGAAAACCGAAGGGGAGGTTGATTGGTCGCAGCCTGCCGCTACGATTGAGCGTCAAATCCGTGGTCTGACCCCGTGGCCAGGTGCTTATACTTTTCTAAATGGGCAACGCGTCAAAATACTCGCGGCACTACCCATTAATACCACACAAAAAACTGACAAGCCTGCGGGCACGGTCGTGAGTGTGGGACGCAAAGCCATCTTAGTCGCTTGTGGTCAAGAGACTGGACAACCAGATAGTCATGGCGCTCATGACGAGCAATTGAGCAACACATTAGCCATCACCCGTTTACAGTTCGCTGGCGGTAAGCCCATGACGGCGGAGCAGCTTTGTCATGGTAATCAGTTGAATGATGGTGATCAATTCACGACAGAATCTAAATAGCTTTATCCAAATAGTTTTTACGACATTTAACCCTACTGGCATAAGACGCGATCGATCAGACGTCAAGGAAACACAACTTCATGAGACAAACCAACAGCGCGTCTAGAAACAATACACCTAGAAACAATAAGCTTAAACCGTCAAGCAATCTGATTATGAACGGTAGCGTACGTGTGCGCGTGATTCGTACGCTCATTGCTATCCAAAACGGTCAGTCACTCGCAAGCGTGCTTGATCCTTTGCTGAACAGTCTACATGATGGTGATAAAGGTTTTGCGCATGCGTTATTGCTCACGACACTGCGCCAATGGTATGCGCTGGCGCGTCTGCTCGACACGCTTGCGGACAACCCAATTGACGAGGTCGAAGTCCGTACCACGATTCAAGTAGGTTTGGTGCAGTTGCTATATCTGGAAGTGGCAGATCATGCCGCGATTCACGAAACCGTTGAAGCGGCAAAAGAGATTCAGTTCGCGCATGCGACGGGTCTCATCAATGCCATCTTGCGCAAAGTGGCCAAAAACCCAAGCAAGTTTCGCAAGAAATGCAATAAAAAGCACAGCTTGCCAAACTGGCTGGCCTATCAGCTTAAGCAAGATTGGAGTGAGCAGTATGATGCGCTGACCCAAGGCTTACGCCAAGCGGCACCGATGTTTTTGCGGGTCAATAGTACAGTGACCTCGATAGCGGATTATCAACAAACACTGTATGGCGCAGAAATCGATGCAGATGTGGTGGAGCTGACCAGCGGTTTGCAATTGGCAGACTTACCAGAGTCCTCCGCAACGACGCTGTCTACCGAAGGGTTAAGATTACATCAAAGCACAGCGGTCAATGCTTTGCCGCATTTTTCTGACGGTATCGCCAGCGTACAAGACATGCATGCTCAGCTTGCGGCACCCATCATTAATCAAGTATTGATGGCAAAGCTTAGCGCTGAAAAATCAGATATGGAAACTACGAATAACGAGATACACATTCTAGATGCTTGCGCCGCCCCGGGTGGCAAGCTTGCCCATTGGTTGGAGCTGCTCAGCTCAAATGACTCTTCATCGTTGTTTCACGTGAAACAAGGCGATATAGCAGCGAAACCTTTAGCTTCTACCATTAAGCTGACCGCTATCGATAACGAAGCGCCGCGTATCGAGCGTATTTATGACAACTTGCAGCGTCTTAATCTAAAGCAGCAAGATCTGGAGCAGACCGACAAAAATATTGCCCTTAATATTGTCTGTGCTGATGCCACCAGATGGCAGCTTAGCAAAAACAAAAAGGCGGCAACCAACGAGCCGGTATTTGATGCGATATTATTGGACTCACCCTGTACCGCGACGGGCGTGATTCGCCGTCATCCTGATATCAGTATTTTGCGTAGTGAAGAAGACATTGAGCAAACAGCCTTATTGCAAGCTGACATCCTGCATAACCTATGGCCACAGCTCAAGGTTGGTGGTTATCTGCTTTATGTGACATGCTCTATCTTAAAGCAAGAAAACGTGGCGCAAATGCAAGACTTTATGAGCCATCATAATGATGCGGTAGCGATTGAGTTTACTGAGGACTGCAATTGGGGTATTGCCCAAGCGATTGGTCGTCAATGCTTACCGATTGATAGCGAGAGCGGCGATGGTTTTTATTATGCGCTGTTACAGAAGACTGCTGAATAAACCGTTTTTAACGATTGAATAATATTATTGTAGACAGGACACTCTAATGAAATATATCAGTACCCGTGGTCAGACAGCGCCAATGGATTTTAGCGACGTACTATTGATGGGGCTTGCGCCAGATGGCGGCTTGATGCTGCCTGAGCATTACCCGACCGTTGACGGCGCTGTCCTTGATGAGTGGCGTACGCTGAGCTATCCAGAGCTGGCACTTGCGATTATGCAGCGCTTTGCGACGGACATTCCTTACGCGGATCTAAAGGACATCATCGAACGCACCTATACCGCTGACGTTTTTGGCAGTGACGACATCGTGCCTGTCCGTAAGCTCGAAGATGACTTATATATTTTAGGATTGTCAAACGGCCCAACGCTGGCGTTTAAAGACGTGGCCATGCAGTTCTTGGGCAATGCCTTTGAATATGTGCTCAAGCAAAAAGGGGCGCGTATTACCATTATCGGCGCGACCAGTGGCGACACGGGTAGTGCAGCTGAGTATGCCCTGCGCGGTAAAGAAAACGTCGAAGTCTTTATGCTGTCACCACATGGCAAAATGAGCGAGTTTCAGCGCGCACAAATGTACAGCTTAAGCGATGACAATATTCATAATATCGCCATCGACGGCATGTTTGATGATTGTCAGGATATCGTCAAAGCGCTGCAACAAGATGCTGACTTTAAAGCGCAGTATGACTTGGGCACGGTCAACTCTATCAACTGGGGTCGCATCCTCGCGCAGATCGTTTATTATTTTAAAGCCTATTTTGCGGTGACTACAAGCAATGATGAAAAAGTCAGCTTTAGCGTGCCGTCAGGTAACTTTGGTAATATTTGCGCTGGTCACATCGCTCGCGAAATGGGATTGCCCGTTGAGCGCTTGATTGTTGCCACCAACGAAAACGATGTCCTCAATGACTTCTTCAATCAAGGGGCTTATCAGCCGCGTCCTACTGACAAAACGTATGTCACTTCAAGTCCATCAATGGATATCTCAAAAGCCTCAAACTTTGAACGTTTTGTTTACTTGTTGCTGGATAAAGACAGCGCACGCGTTCATGAGTTATTTGACGGTGTAAAATCAGGTCAAGGGTTTGACTTATCTGATTTGATGGAGGCGGTCAATACGCGTTATGGCTTTGCTGCTGGCAAGTCAACACACAACGATCGCCTAGCTACTATTAAAGCGTTGTATGAGCAATATGACGAGCTGGTTGATCCGCATACAGCTGACGGTATCAAGGTTGCCAAAGAATTGCAGCGTGAGGATGAGGTGATTGTCTGTGCAGAGACGGCCTTGCCTGTTAAATTTGCAGACACTATTGTTGAAGCAGTAGGACAAATCGACATCGAGCGTCCAGCACATACCGAAGGGTTAGAGAGCTTGCCGCAACATGTGACAGTACTGGACAATGATGCGGCATTGGTCGCTGAGCAAATTCGTCAGCATATTGCGCCAAACCCCGCTTAGAGGGTCAAGGGTTTTAAGTTTATTTCTGATCCAGAATAAGGTTCGTATAAAGGTTACACCATTGTAATAAAGTGTTTATGATTGTGTTATGGTATAGATAATTGTAGTATTAGAAACAGCGTCGGTGAGCCATCATGCTGCTAGACGCTTTTTTGGAATATTTCTAGCCAATTATACTGAACAGCTGCCCTATCGTTGTTATGATAAAATCACCTATAAACTACTGATAATATAAATTATTTTTATAAAATAATTTGTATATTTGGTAAAAAACGAGTGTGGTTTATTGTGACCGAAACAGTGGTACCTATTGTGGATATAACGATGAAGATGAGCTTAAAAAAGACAGCAAAAGCACTGGCAAAAGGATTATTAGTTACAACATTTAGCAGTGCCATGTTGATGACCACAGCCCACGCCAATAATCCACCACCTACCATAAAAGCAGATGCACCCAATCGCTATATTGTCAAAAAAGGCGATACGCTATGGGACATCTCAGGGCGCTATCTGGACAGTCCATGGCGCTGGAAAGAGATCTGGGCCACTAATAAGCAAATCAAAAATCCAAACCTCATTTATCCCGATGACATTCTTATTCTGTGTGTCATTCAGGGCAAGACTTTGGTAGGGGTTGATACTGGTGAGGGCTGTGCAGGTATTGAAAAGCAGCTAACAGGTAATGTGGTTGCCAGCACCGTCGCGATCACCTCGACTGCTAATAGTATCCCGCCTGTACCATGGTCTGCTATTCAGCATTGGCTGGATAAAACCCTCATTGTAAATCCAGAAGATTTCAACACTACTCCTTATATTTTGGCATCCAAAAACCGCAATCTAATCACCGCAAGCGGGGATAAAGTCTATGCCAAAGGCGTCCCGCTTATCGTGGGTCAGCGCTACGGGGTATACCGTGAGGGTGACCTATATGTGGATCCCAAAACTCAAGAGGTTATCGGCCTAGAAGTCACACAAGTCGCGACTGGCCTAGTAACATCCACAGAAACCAATGGCGTCACTAGCCTGCAGCTGACGGACAGCTACGACAAAGAAGTGCGTGAAGGCGATCGCGTGTTTGTCGAGCTAGACAACGCTATCCCACCTGTCTTTTATCCAACCCCTGCCAACGTCAGCCGTGGTGGTAAGATTGTGCGAGTGATGGATTCCATCAGCTCCGCTGCCAAAGGCAGTGTGGTGGCAATTAATTTAGGCAGTCTACAAGGTGCCAAGCCAGGTGATGTGTTGACTGTTTATCAAAAAGGCCCGCTGGTCAGGGACGTAAGAGACAATGACATGCCAGTACGCTTACCCAATGAGCCAAGCGGTACAGTGATGGTTTTCAATACCTTTGATCATATCAGCTATGCTTACGTACTGGACTCTGAGCTACCACTCAATGTGGGTGATCAGCTATTACCGCCTCCTTATTTATAAATGTATCAGGCTCTTTAGAGCGTGCCACTAGCTTGATTCTGCGAGACAGACGACCATGACGGCAGTCACTAAGCCCCTATCTGATAATCAGCGCGCCATATTGGCGCTATGGTATGAGGTGAATGCATCATTGTCTGCTTATCATAAGCTCATAACGACTTATGGTGATGCGCAGCTTGCTTGGCAGGCTACAGTAGGCGCTTGGAAGCAGTTAGGACTTCATCATACCCATCTCAAACGCCATGAACAGCCAGAGCAGACGTGTGCTAGTATCGAGAAAATCCAGCAAGCACTTACAGACGGTCGCTACGGTCTATTGTTTGCCGATCAGCCTGATTATCCTGCTCAGCTTATTCATATTTATGATCCGCCGCCCTTGTTGTTTTTTCGAGGAAATAGCGCGCGTCTGCAGCAAGCCCAAATTGCCATCGTGGGTAGTCGAAAACCCACCACACATGCACAAAAAATCACCTTTGATATGGCGCAATATCTGGCACAGGCAGGGTATGTGATCACGAGTGGTCTGGCGATAGGGGTGGATAAAAGGGCACACTTGGGGGCGTTGGCACAAACCGATTCTGATTATAAAGGCCGCACGATCGGCGTGATGGGAACAGGGATTGATGTACACTATCCCAATCACCGCGATCAATTATTTGCTCAAATTGTCGAGCAAGGCGGCTGCATTGTAAGTGAGCTACTACCGCATACACAGCCGCATAAGCATACTTTCCCGCGTCGCAATCGTTTGGTGGCGGGGCTGAGTCTGGCCACTATTGTGACCGAGGCCACGATTAAAAGTGGCTCGCTCATCACCGCTCGTTTGACCTCAGAGCAGGGCAAGCAAGTCTTTGCCATTCCAAGCCATATTGATAATAGTAATGCAGAAGGCTGCCATCATTTGATACGTGAGGGCGCGACGTTGATTTATCATCCTCAGCAAGTGCTAGAAGATGTCAATGGTCAACTCGATTATGATCGTCGATCATGTAGACAAAAGGAGGCAACGATGCGCTCTGATAAGTCTCAGTCGGACGTTCGCCATCCCTTCGCTGTGTCAAATATAGACAAACGCTCGCTTACCGCGCATAGTGAGCAAAAATCTACTAATATAAAATCTAGCCGTAGTGAGGTTATTGTACCTGAGCATTTGACCGACATTTATGAGCGTCTTGACTGGCACGGACAGGACTTAGATGCGCTGATTATCGCAACCAAACTATCCGCGCCACAGCTCATTGGTCAGCTAATGGAGCTTGAGCTGATGGGTGTCATCACTGTGCAGGGCGGACGTTACTTGCGCGTGTAGCTTAGCGTGTATAATCACTGCATAGTGATAAGTGAATAGAGACAAGTAGAATGCATGTCTAAATATCGCTATCTGAGTCAAGCCTTGTCTTGTGCTATCATTAAGTTCTATAACCTAGCATGAAACATTGAAGTTATGAGCCAATCCAGACCTTTTATCACTGATTCTGCTGCCCAAGCTGCTACATGGCTTAAAGAGGGGCAACTGCTTGCATACCCAACAGAAAGCGTTTGGGGGATTGGTTGTGACCCTTACGATCAAGCAGCGGTTCAGCGCATTTTGGAAATCAAACAGCGTCCGCAAGCCAAAGGTATGATTGTTGTCACTGATAGCGCGCAGCGCTTGACCCCTCTATTAGATGCTCTAGACAATGATCAGCGTCAGCAGATTGTTGACAGTTGGCAGTCAGACAGTAATGGTGACAGATTACAGGAACGCCAAGCACATACTTGGTTATTGCCAATTCCTCAGCAGCTTACTCATACTGTACCCACTTGGATTACAGGTCAGCATCAGACTATCGCTGTGAGAGTGATTTCACACCCTACCATTCGCCAGCTTTGCGAGCAGATAATCAGTGAGCAGAACCCATTTGGTTTACTGGTTTCTACCAGTTGCAATCCATCAGGGCAGTCTCCTGCCAGCACTTTTGATACTGCCTACGCCTATTTTGGTGAGCAGATCGGTTATTTACAGGCTGAGACTTTGGGGTATACCTTGCCCAGTCAAATCCGTGATGCAATAACTGGGTCAGTCATTCGCTAACGTGCAATAAAGTGTCCCTCATAAATCTCTCACATAATTTTCTGCAAGGCTTCATCGCTAAAACAGCCATTTACCAATTCTATGGTTAGAAATGGATAACTGCTATGGCTACAGCGCGGTAGCTTTAACAACACACATCTATTTGGCGCTAATCATCAACCTCACTTCCTTTTCTTAGCGTTGTTGCTTTACCAAAAGCCTGTAAAAGTCGTTTTGATAAAACCTGTCAAAAAGTAGACGATAGTGTAATAGTCTGGTTTTTTTGAGACGATAGGTAATGCGAATAATAACTAAAGCATAAAGGGAGCAGAGTATGAAGATGTTAATCAGTGGTGGCTCAGGATTTTTGGGTAGTGCGCTGAGTGATGAGATGATCAAGCGTTATTATCAAACAGGACAAGATCTTGCCATCACATGGCTGACGCGAGACAGCACTCAAGCACATCCTGATGGCATTAATATGATGACTTATGACGAGCTTGATACGACTGATAAGAGTTTTGATGTCATATTGAATCTAGCTGGTGCTGGCATTGCAGACTCGCGCTGGAGCGATGAGCGCAAAGAGCAACTGCTTGCCAGTCGTATCAAACCTACTGAGTCGATACTGCGCTTTATCGAACGCACTCACACCAAGCCCAAACTGCTGGTAAGCGGCTCAGCAATCGGCTGGTATGGTACGCAAGGCGACACGCCACTGACTGAAAGCAGTGGTTTTGAGACTGACTTTGCTCACAAGCTTTGTCAAGAATGGGAGCAATTGGCACTTAATGCGACCAAGTATGAGGTCCCTGTGGTGATTGTGCGTACAGGTGTGGTCATCCATCCTGAAGGGGGTATGGTGGCAAAATTACTATTGCCATTCAAGTGCGGCGTTGGTGGGCAGCTGGGTGATGGACAACAAATTATGAGCTGGATCAGTCGCGAGGACTGGGTAGGTGCGGCGATTTTTATTATTGAGCAGCATCTTGTCACGCAGTCTGATGGCAAGCAAAAGGTTTCACATGGAGATAATGCACTAAAAACAGCGAGTGATACACCTGCTACTGTCTATAATCTGACAGCTCCCAACCCTGTCACCAATCACACCTTTACCAAAACGCTTGGCTCATGGTTGCACCGTCCGACCTTTTTTACCTTACCAGAGTTTTTGCTCAAGCTTATGTTTGGTGAGATGTCAACGCTGCTAATCGATGGTCAAAAGGTGCTGCCACAAGCGCTTCTTGATGCAGGTTACACGTTTAAGCATGCGACACTCAGACAAGCATTAGAGAAGCAGAAGTAACTATGTCTTGACTGTTTCATGTGAAACATTAAAAGTGGTTTCTATACTGAATATCCTCTGCTTTTGACTTCACATGCTTCAAAACAATCGCGCTCAAGGACAATCCATGCGTTACGCATTTTTCATCATCATTTTTTTGCTCTTGCAGCTGTTTAGTGCGGGTGCTGCCCTAAGCTTACAGTGGTGGTTACAGCCTTGGGCAACGCCGACATTAGAGATCGTCCTATGGCTTAGTGTGTTCGCCATCACCAATATCTTGCTGATATTGAGCATCAAAAGAGCATTTGCCAATAGCTATCGCTGGGTTAGCGGTTGGTTGTTGGTTATGCATTTTATGCTGCTCGCGGCATTGATAATAGGTATGCTATATGGCTACTATGTTTTTAGGGCATCATTGTTAGAGGTACTCACGGACGGTGTCTCGAATATATCTACTGATGTTGGCTTAGAGCTTCGAGGATTCGCACTGGTTATATTTATAAGCTTATTTATTTATGCACTGCATAGTGCTTATGTGCCAGTCGTACGTCAGCTATCTATTAGTATTGACAAACCTTTGGCCAAGCCACTGCGCATTGCAGTCGCAAGTGACCTGCACATAGGACGGCTATTTGGCGTGGCTGCCATAGATAGATTACGCCATCTGGTAATCAAAGCTGACGCTGATATGCTACTGATGCCAGGCGATATCATGGATGACAATACAGATGCGTTTAATAACTATAATATGGCAAAAAACTTAGCTGAGCTATGCAACAGCCTGCCATACGGCGTCTATGCAACATTGGGCAATCATGATTTGTATGGTCATGAGCGACCCATCGGTCAAGCGTTAGCGGACGCAGGCGTACATTTATTAAATGATGACGTATTTTGTGTAGAGCATCAGGGGCAAGCAGTCTGGTTGATCGGACGCTTTGATAATCACAAACGCCAGCGTGTGGCTACAACGGATTTGCTTGCACGCGTTGATACCTCACAGCCTGTTATTTTGCTAGATCATAGGCCGAGTGATATTGCTGAGCACAGTCAGCTGCCCATTGATTTACAGGTTTCAGGACATACTCACAACGGACAAATCTTCCCAGCCAACTTCATTGTAAAGGCCATCAATCGAATAGGGTATGGCTACGAGGCGATTGGCAAAGGACACTTTGTCGTATCCTCTGGTTATGGCTTTTGGGGTATCCCATTCAGACTAGGCTCACGTTCTGAGATTTGGTTGATTACCGTTTCTGGTCAGACCAAGGAATAAATAGTACCTATGAGTAAATAGTACCTATGAATAAGCAGAGCGGATTATCAGTTATGCCGCCAGCTGTGATTGAGTGCGAATCACATCATGGGCAAAGTGAGCGAAACCGTTGATGATCGCTTTTGTTTCCTCTCCAAGCCCTTGATGCACGCTCATAAAATGAATAAAGCCATGTGGTGCGCCCAACACAGTACGGGTTTCAACAGGGACTTTATAACTCTTTAGCTGCTTTGCATAAGCAAATGCCTCATCACGCAATACATCGAGTTCAGCGGCGACGATATAGGTCGGGCATACCTTACTATTATCACCAAGCATGGGGGAGTTTAGGATATGCAGGCGCGGTAGTGGACTGTTCTCCAAGCAAGCCGCATCAAACACGGCCACATCCGCATGATCTAATAATAGACCTTCACCGTACAGCTCCCAGCTAGGATAGTCTGTCTCAATGTCAGTGACAGGGTACAACGGCATCTGTGCCAAAGGCGTGGGTAAGCGCTGTATTAAATCGAACATGTTTTGTCCATCAACGCCCAGATCTGACCAAGCGTTTTCATTTGGGGCGGTAAGCTGCTGTGCAATCAGCGTAGACAGTCCGCCTCCTGCGCTATCGCCAGCGAGAACAATGCGTGAAGGTAGCGCACCGAATGTATGGCAATACTCAGTCAGCCAAGCATAAGCGGCAATGCAGTCCATCAATGCCGCAGGCGCAGGACATTCAGGAGCCAAACGATAATCCACACTGATAACTGGCCAGCCAGTTTGCTCACACACCGCATGACAGAACTCATGATGCGTGTCGATATCACCGATACAAAACCCGCCACCATGGAAAAACAACATGGCAGTTTTATCAGGGTTACAAGCCTGTCTTTTTCTAGAGCCGATTTTATGGGTATTTGCTTGATAGCAGCGAATGGTCATATCGCCGTCATTAGCATTGGCGATGGTTTTGTCTTCCCAATTGACACGATTCTCCCCTTTTTTGATAAAAGGTTTGATATTGCTCAAACGATGATGGCCCGCTTGATGCCAAACTCTTGGCGCTTGCATTGCCACCGCATCCGCAGTAAACCTTTCACGAAGCTCAGGCATAGGCGTGAGCTCTAGGGGCGTTTTAAGGTAATTATTAACGGCAAGAATCAAGCGCAAATGCGCATTGGCGTGCCGATATTGTTTTGAGTGAGGCCCTTTTAAATACGCGATTAAACCCTCTAGTACTGGCGTTGGCAGATAGCCAAGGCTTTTCATTGCGTAATGTAAGGTATGTGGCTGGCAGTGAGACATTGGATTGTAACTGAGCATTTTTTCTTTGACGCTCAAGCGCTTTACTCGATTATCATCCTCACTCATATCATCGGTGATCCGATTCTTTGACGCCAGATGCAGCGTCATCAATGTTTTATTCAATACAGTGTTGATTGACGATACGGTAGAATTGGACATAACTTTTCTCGTAGCATTTTTTTGAGTGCCTACTGTGACAGCAGTGTACACTTTGGTATAAGTCATAATAGTTGTAGCAATAATAAGGCATTAAGACGCAAAAGAAGGTGTTGTTTGGTAATGTCATGAGCGCTATTGACGGTTTTTTGTACGTTTTGTTAACGTATATTGAGACCAGTTGACACAGCGGAAAAATGCTGAGTATTTGTTTTAAAGAAAGATCTAACCATATTTGTCGTAAATGCGAAAAATTCCTTTACTTTAGGCTTGAAATTTATACTTACTACCTTTATCAAGCAGCTATTAGCGCGTATTAATAAAAACAATGAGTCAAAAGTATCCATTATCTGATAAAGGTGTGACATCGTCAGCGATTGGTTTATCGGTCGCATCTTATCTCAATTATTTTTGAAATTCCAAGGAGCTATTATGAGTGAGCAGAACCCAAATCAAGAAAATTTTGACCAAACGGTCGTCCATGACAACGTCGAGCATAAAGAAAGTATCTTAGAAGAAACCTTGGATGAGTTTGATCCAAAGAAAAACTCAGGCGAAGAAGCCACAATTGAAAACGAGATCAACCTTGATACATTCAAAGCGCGCATCGCTGAATTAGAAGGCGAAGTGAAGCAGGCCAAAGAAAACACTGCTCGTGCTAATGCTGAAGCTTATAACGCCCAAAAGCGTGCCGAACAAGAAGCGGATAAGAGCAAAAAATTTGCACTACAAAAATTTGCCAAAGAGTTACTCGATATCGTCGATAACTTGGAGCGCGCTATGGAAAACGCAGATGCAAACGATCCAGTCGCTGAAGGGGTTCAATTAACTCATAAAGCATTGGTCTCTGTACTGACTCGTCATGGTGTCGAAGTGGTTGATCCAGAAGGTGAGAAGTTCAACGCTGATTTCCATGAAGCCGTGGGTATCGACCCAGAAGCAGAAGCAGATACCGTTGGTACTGTCTTACAAAAAGGCTATAGCCTAAACGGTCGCTTGTTACGCCCAGCCATGGTACGTGTTGGACAATAATATTTTTAGAGGCTAAACCCTACTAATATGAAGGTTTTTCACAAAAAATCACAGGAAAGACCATTTTTGCATGATTTTTACCTTGAAAAATATGACAAGCAAACCGATATAAAGCAACAAGTGACCGATAGCGGTCAGCATTTAACACCATTTATATTTAAAACAATTAGGAGTAATTGATTATGGGTAAAGTAATTGGTATTGATTTAGGTACAACTAACTCATGTGTGGCAGTGATGGAAGGTGACAAAGTTAAAGTCATCGAAAACGCTGAAGGCACTCGCACCACCCCATCGATCGTCGCATATAAAAATGATGAAACGTTGGTTGGACAATCAGCCAAGCGTCAAGCGGTCACCAACCCAAACAACACATTGTTTGCGATTAAGCGTTTGATCGGTCGTCGTTTTGATGACAAAGTCGTGCAAAAAGACATCGGCATGGTGCCTTACAAAATCGCTAAAGCAGATAACGGTGATGCATGGGTTGAAATCAACGGTAAAAAGCTGGCGCCACCACAGGTTTCTGCTGAAATCTTGAAAAAAATGAAGAAAACAGCAGAAGACTATCTTGGTGAAAGCGTGACCGAAGCGGTTGTGACTGTACCTGCTTACTTCAATGACTCACAGCGTCAAGCCACCAAAGATGCGGGTAAGATCGCAGGTCTTGATGTAAAACGTATCATCAACGAGCCAACTGCTGCGGCACTTGCTTACGGTATGGACAAAAAGCAAGGCGATAGCACCGTTGCTGTATATGACTTGGGCGGTGGTACTTTTGATATCTCAATCATTGAGATTGCAGATGTAGACGGCGAGCAACAGTTTGAAGTACTAGCGACCAACGGTGATACGTTCCTTGGTGGTGAAGACTTTGACTCAGCGTTGATCGATTATTTGGTAGCTGAGTTCAAAAAAGAGCAAGACGTAAACCTAAAAGGTGACTCTCTTGCGATGCAACGTCTAAAAGAAGCAGCTGAAAAAGCGAAGATTGAGCTATCAAGTGCACAAAGCACTGAAGTGAACTTGCCATATATCACTGCTGACAGCAGTGGTCCTAAGCACTTGGTCATCACTATCAGCCGCTCTAAGCTTGAAAGCCTAACCGAAGATCTAGTACAGCGCACGATGGACCCTTGTAAAACTGCCCTTGAAGATGCTGGCCTAAAAATTGGCGATATCAACGATGTAATCTTGGTTGGTGGTCAGACTCGTATGCCACTTGTACAACAAAAAGTGCAAGAGTTCTTTGGTCAAGAGCCACGTAAAGACGTGAACCCTGACGAAGCAGTGGCTGCAGGTGCTGCAATCCAAGGTGCCGTATTGTCTGGTGACAAAACTGACGTATTGCTACTTGATGTGACGCCATTGACACTAGGTATCGAAACCATGGGCGGTGTCATGACCCCAGTTATCGAGAAAAACACCATGATTCCTACCAAGAAATCACAGGTATTCTCAACCGCTGAAGACAACCAGCCAGCAGTTACTATTCAGGTATATCAAGGTGAGCGTAAAATCGCGAACCAAAACAAATTGCTTGGTCGTTTTGACTTGACGGATATTCCACCAGCACCACGTGGCCTACCGCAAATCGAAGTATCTTTTGACATCAATGCTGATGGTATCATGAACATCTCAGCAACCGATAAAGGTACTGGTAAAGCACAGAGCATCCAAATCAAAGCGGATTCTGGTTTGTCGGATGAAGAAGTCGAGCAAATGGTTCGTGATGCAGAGGCTAATGCTGCTGAAGATGAGAAATTCGCTAATCTAGCGCAAGTTCGTAACGAAGCAGATGGTCGTATCCATGCCGTACAAAAAGCGCTAAAAGAAGCAGAAGATAAAGTCACTGATGAAGAAAAATCAACAGTAGAATCTGCGATCACTGAGCTTGAAGCGGCGGCGAAAGAAGATGACCATGACGAAATCAAAGCCAAGCTTGAAGCGCTAGACAATGCATTCTTGCCAGTTAGCCAGAAGATTTATGCTGATAGCGGCGCAGGTAGCGAGGGTATGGATCCAAGCCAGTTCCAACAAGGTGCTGAAGGCGCAGCAGACAACAACCAAGCCGACGATGACGTGGTTGATGCAGAGTTTACTGAAGTGAACGACGACAAAAAATAATCGTCTTAGTTCATGTAAGATAATAAAGTCTTTGTAATAAAAAACGCACCTTAAGGGGTGCGTTTTTTATGTCTGTTCTTTAAGCGTATTGTCGTCGAAACGCGTTATCATGGTAGCTGTGCATCAATGATTAAGACGTCGTAAGTCAGATATACGCAAGACTGACCGTCCTCATCTACCCCTGCAAACTGCTGCCAATAATCATGCTCGAATGCTTGCAAGCGGGTTTTGGTCCAGACAAAAGGCTGCATGTTAGATGTTTGTTCACCAATCGTTTGCTTGCCACAGGTTTGATTGCTATCTATTTGATTGGTCGATACACCTGTCATCTTCATATGTTTGAGCACATCATAAGGCTGGGCAAATGGCACATTGAAACGCTGTGTTGATAGCTTTATGTGTTGAAATCCCGCTTGATCTAGCGCTGATTGCCATTCACTAATATCTGGATAATGCAGTCCTTGTCCTGTTAGGGTTTTTATTTGCAAGAAATTATCTGGGGTAAAGGTGCTTAGCAATAACTGCCCGTCAGGTTTTAGCCGTGAGGCTGACTGTGCAATTAAATGCAGTGGGTTATCGAACCACTGAATCGCATTAGCGCTAATGATTAAGCTATGCTCACCGCCTAAATCCATGGTTTCAGCATCGCCTATCAATATCTCTGCTTGTGGCAACTCCTGTTGTAAAAGCGCGGCTTGTTGCTCGCATAATTCATTGATAGACCATCGCTCACTGTGTAAATGTGCTGCCAATAGCTGGGTCAACTGCCCTGTGCCTGCACCGACCTCAAGTATGCTCTCTTGATGGTTATCATTGATGGCGGTCAGTAAGTACTGACAAATCTGCTGCTGAATATGAGCATGTTTGTCGTACTGATTGGCTTGTGAAAAGTGACGCGCAATGATCTGTTTACGGGCACTGAGCTTAGAGATAGCAGGATGGTGTTCCATAATCGTTCTTTCGCATAAAAGTTTATAATGAGCGTCAAAGGCTGCGGTCATTATATAGATAGTTGCCTGATCAAACGCTCGCATTCATCATAAGTGATGGCAGCATTAAGTACCAAGCGAATGCGTGATGTATTGGCAGGGACGGTCGGTGGCCTAATAGGCAGCGCATAAAATCCAGCGTCTTGGAGCTGATTTGCCTTTGTCATGGTACGAGCGTTGTCACCCAAAATATAGGGCACAATAGGCGATTCATAGATAGGTGTGGCTAACGATGATGGTACACGATATTCAGGGTTAATGGCTTGGCTCAGTTGTAATGAAATCTGCGCCAAATGCTCTCGACGTGTCTGTAGCTGCGGCATTTTTGCCAAAATAAACCGTGTCCATGCATGATTGATCGGTGGCAAGGCAGTACTAAAAATCAACGGACGCATCTGATTAATCAGCCATGATTTAACGATCTTGTCACATAGAATATAAGCACCAACGGAGGCAAATGCTTTACCAAAGGTTCCTACTAAGTAGTCAATATCAGCCAAGGTATGGGTTTCCTCAGCCAGCCCTAATCCTTGCGCGCCGAGCACACCGACGGCATGGGCGTCGTCGACATACAGCTCGACACGACTATCAGTGGCTTTGAGGGTGATCAATGCAGGTAAATCTGCGCGATCACCATCCATACTGAAGATACTTTCGGTGACGATGATGATACGTTCCACGTCCTCTTCAACCTGCATAAGCATAGCAGCCAAATGCGCATAATCATTGTGTCGATAGCGGCGATACAGGCAGCGTTTGCTTTCGCTGAGTTTAATACCATCAATCATACTGGCGTGTACCAGCTTGTCTGCCAAAATAACCGTCTTCACTGGTAGTGCAGTCAATGCAGGTAAGATCCCGATATTGGCGTGGTAGCCACTATTTAATACCAAGGCAGATTTCGTCGCGGTTTGACTTATTCCAGCTGCGGTTTCATACCACGCTTGTAGCTCATCCTCTAACGCCTGTAGCTGTGTATCATTGCCAGTTAACAGACGCGATGATGTTGCGCTCATTTTGGGCAAACAGTCCATTGATTGCTGAATAAATTCAAAAAACTCACGCTGCAACTCAGCATCACTGCCCAAACCTAGATAATCGTTGCTAGCAATATTTAATAGGGTATTGTCATCAGCAATTACATACCGTCCGTGGTGTTCGATATCTGGTAATTTGCGATATTGTTGTTTGTCTTTGAGTTGTAAGAGCGCAGTTTGTAGCTGCGCGTCGATAAAAGCTGACATGCAGAGCCATCCTTTTTCTTTATTCGTCAGTATATGCGGAACACAATGAGTAGGGATTATTGCACAAAAACGGGATGTGTAACAAAAAGTTTCATATATCAGCCTTTGTAACCCGAGCACTGACAAATGCTTTCAAATCTTAACTCTCATACCATTAAACACTGACAGAGTGTCTGAAATAGTTTGTTACTATGTACCCATCGTTAGCAAACAAGGCGATACGGCCAAATGGTCAATACAACTAAATAACTTGTTTGTCCAAATTTACTTGAAGGAGCTAATAATGAAAACTCTACAAAAAACTATACTTGCACTAGCAACTGGTTCTTTACTTACTGTAGGTGCAAACGCCGCTGTTAACTATGGTAACGGCTATACAGGTCAGCCATACGTTGGTGCCAAGATCGGTCAATTTGACAATGATGTAGACGGTGATGATCCAACTGCATACGGTGTATATGCTGGTTATAACTTCGATCCTAACTTTGGTATGGAAGTTGAATATGTTGGTTCAGATGATGCCGACCTAGACAACAATGCTGGCGACTATGATACCAAAACTTATGGCGCGTACGGTACTTACCGTTACACGTTCCCAAATACTGCACTATATGCCAAAGGTAAACTTGGTATCGCTAAAACAGAGCTAGAAGCTGATTTTGATAACGGTAACAATGACTCAGTCAGTGATACTGGTATTGCTGGTGGTATCGGTCTTGGTTATGCGGTGAATCCTAACTTCAATGTCGAAACAGAATATGCCATGATGGATAGTGATGCAGATACTAAGCTGCTTACTGTAGGCGCTAACTTAAAGTTCTAAGATAATATAGCGTACTTGTACCTATAGTCAAAAACGAAGAAACGACCATTTTATATGGTCGTTTTTTTATGCTTGTAAAATATTTTTGCAACACATGTTTACTTTGACAAATAATTTGGTATGATACCGCCACTACTAATAACAAGTAGAAAATAGTTGAGTAGTATTTGATATTAAACAAATTATTTGTTTATTTAATCCAAGGTTGAAAATACTTTATGAAAAATCTACAAAAAACGTTACTTGCAGTAATCGCAGGCTCAGTAATGACCATGAGCGCACAAGCAGCCATTTCTTATGGTGCTGGCCAATCATACGTTGGTATTAAAGCTGGTCAATTCATGGTAGATGCTGATGATTTAGATGATCCAACCGCATATGGCGTTTATGCTGGTTATAACTTCGATCCTAACTTTGGTGCTGAGATTGAGTATGTAGGTTCTAATGACGCTGATGTTGATACAGGTAACAGTGGCATTGACGCTGAATTTGATCTAAAAACTTATGGTGCTTATGGTACTTACCGTTATGCATTCCCAAATACTGGCTTATATGCAAAAGGTAAACTAGGCTTTGCTAAAGCTGAGATTGAAGTTTCTGCTGAGGACTTTCTTGGAAACTCTGGAAGTGACAGCGATAGCGACAGTGGTGTAGCTGGCGGTATTGGCTTGGGTTATAACTTCAATCCTAATATGAGTGTTGAAGCTGAATATGACTATGTTGCTGAAGACCTTACGCTATTAACTCTTGGTGCACATTACAAATTCTAAGCTTTGATTTGTGTGGATGACTAAAAGCGATCACTCTAAGTGGTCGTTTTTTTTGTGCTAGTTTTAATATTCATTATGCTTGTTTTATCAAAATACCACACCATAAATAATAATAGGTAATTGATTTTTAAGATAATATTATCTTAAAAACTGTGCTACATTGGAAGGTAGGCAGATACAGGAGTAGACAGCGATGATTGAGACTATCTGGATGATTGAACCTTGGCATTGGTTGGTGTTAGGCTTCTCTTTGATGATTGCTGAGATATTTATTCCAACTTTTGCAAGTCTTTGGTTTGGCGCGGCGGCTGTGATTGTTGCCGCTTTAGCGTGGTTGCTCCCCGTTCCATTATTATTTCAGGTACTGATCTGGCTTACGCTATCGGTTTTGTTTATGTTTGCTTGGGTCAAATACATCAAGCCGCTGTCCATAAACCGCAAAAAGGCGGGGCAGAGTAGTGATCTGATTATTGGTGAGACGGGCATGATCGTGGTCAAACCGCAAAAAGGCATTTCAGGTATAGTGCGCTTTAACGTGCCTATTTGGGGTGCAGATGAGTGGCCATGTCGCACAGCAGGCGTGAATGTCGAGACAGGTGATCGTGTGGTGGTCATAAAGGTGGTCGGCGATGAGATGGTGGTTGCACCCACGCAGCGCCTCCAAGCACCCAAAACCATACGGCCAAACATTACTCCAACGATTAACAGTCAAGTGCCTGCCAAACAATCTAAAGCGGCTAGACTAAGTTTGCACAAACCCGATCTCAAAGAGACAGGTACTAGCAAATAAACGTTATCAGGTACTAAAGATTTTTAAATTAAGAAAAAAAGGACATAAATCACGTCGCTGGCAAATAAAGCAAGGATCAAGGAGAATCACATGGGTAGTATCTTGAGTAGTTTAAATGGCGTGGGTATCGTGATGCTGGTATTGGCAGCATTGGTGATTTTTACCGTTTTTAAAGGCGTTTGTATTGTCCCGCAAGGGTACAAGTGGGTCGTGCAACGGCTGGGTAAATATCAGCAAACTCTAGAGCCTGGCTTTAGTATCATCATTCCTTTTGTGGATAGAGTCGCTTATAAAGTCACCACAAAGGACATCGTACTAGATATCCCATCTCAAGAAGTCATCACCCGTGATAACGTGGTCATCATCGCTAATGCTGTGGCTTATATCAACATCTTGCGTCCAGACAAAGCGGTCTACGGTATTGAAGATTATGAACATGGTATCCGCAATTTGGTACAAACCTCCTTGCGCTCTATTATTGGTGAGATGGATTTGGATAATGCCTTATCGAGTCGTGATGAGATTAAAGCCTTGCTCAAACAGGCGATCTCAGAAGACATCGCCGATTGGGGTATTACGCTTAAAACCGTAGAGATTCAAGACATTAATCCCTCGCAAACCATGCAAGCCTCTATGGAAGAGCAGGCAGCGGCAGAGCGTCTACGCCGAGCGACCGTTACTCGTGCTGATGGTCAAAAACAAGCTGCTATTTTGGAAGCAGATGGACGTCTGGAAGCCTCACGCCGCGATGCCGAAGCGCAAGTGGTACTGGCTAAAGGCTCAGAGGAATCAATTCGTCTTATCACAGCGGCGATGGGTGATGAAGAGATGCCGATTGTCTACTTACTTGGCGAGCAGTACATCAAGTCTATTCGTCAACTGGCGGAGTCTGACAATTCAAAAATGGTGGTGTTGCCAGCCGATATCTTGAGCACTGTTAAAGGGATGGTAGGCGATAAATTAAAGCTGTAAATATTTCAAAAAATATCGCAAAAAGACCTCGTTTGAGGTCTTTTTAATGGCTAATAATTGTCTGCCAAATCGTTATATCAGATAACTTTTGAGAAACGGTTTTTATGTTTTTTTTCTAAATATTCATCAAATACCATGGCGACATTGCGACCAAGCAAGCGGCCCCTAGGTAAGACACGAATGCCTGCTGCATCCATATCAATCAGTCTATCTGCTTGCATCTCGCCCAGCTGTTGAATCTCATCAATAAAATAGGTAATCGCATCGATACCGAATTTTTGATTCACATCTTTAAAATCAAGATAGTCGTGGCAGAGCAGGTTCATGATGACATATTCACGTAAGCGATCTTTGATGGACGTTTTAATATATTTCACCGCAGGCATGACCATAGGATTGATTTTCGCCATATCAATCTTAGCTTGGTAGTTCTGTAGATTAGTGTCATTTTGCAAGATGTAGCGCGTATTGCTATTGGCAATTTGACTGATGGATGAGACACCAAAGCCCAATAAATCACAATCGCCCATGATGGTGTAGCCCTGAAAATTACGATGTAATTTTCCTTCGCGCTGTGCAATCGCTAGCTCATCGTCAGGCTTAGCAAAGTGATCGATACCGATATATTGATAGCCCGCTTCGGTTAGCGTGTTGACGGTGTTGCCGAGCATAGCGAGCTTAGCTGCTGGGCTAGGTAGGTCTTCATCTTTGATCTGACGTTGGGCTTTGAAACGCTCAGGTAGATGCGCATAGTTAAAGACAGACAGACGATCTGGTGACATCTCAATGATACGTTGTACCGTTTTGTCTAACGTGTCAGGCGTTTGATGCGGCAAACCATAAATCAGATCGATATTGATGGAGTGAAAACCAAGCCCTCGCGCCTCTGTTAATACATTCTCAATAAGCTCTACTGAGTGCACACGATTGACCGCGATTTGTACTGTTTCATCTAAGTCTTGCACGCCTAAGCTGATACGGTTGAAACCGAGGTTGCGTAATACCTTGAGCGTATTATCACTCAGCTCACGCGGGTCGATTTCGATAGAGTAGTCGCCTTCATTTTCTGGCAAAAACTCAAACTGCGTCTGCAAAAACTCCCACAGCTTAACCATCTCTTCATCGCGCAAAAATGTTGGCGTACCACCGCCCAAATGCAGCTGCTTGACCAAGGGCTTATCGCTACCTTCTGGTACAGACAGCAAGCGGCGTTTAAGGGCAATCTCAGCCATTAAATACTGCAGATAATCACCAGAGTCGCTATTTTTTTTGGTAATAATCTTATTGCAGGCGCAGTAATAGCAAAGGTGACGGCAAAACGGAATGTGAAAGTATAAAGACAACGGCGCGCGTGACTCACGATTCTGCAAGATTTTCGTCTCAAGACCAACTGCCTCAAAACCATTTATGCCAATATTTTCAGGTAT
Organism: Psychrobacter sp.; assembly: GCF_030454045.1. Taxonomy (GTDB): domain Bacteria; phylum Pseudomonadota; class Gammaproteobacteria; order Pseudomonadales; family Moraxellaceae; genus Psychrobacter. Next base: position 43,482 of record NZ_JAKDJE010000005.1, read on the forward strand.
CGGCGTAAACTCTAGAGCAGTTGGGTAGGAGGTATAACGTGGTCCTGAACGATTGTACTTATTGATGATGGCCTCATCAAATGCTGGTAGCTGCTTATTAGTGATACTGCCGCGGGTACTGGCATAAGGGTTGTCTGGTTGCATAACAGGACGCGTGGTCGACGGCGGCGCTTCCGCATCATTGTAGGGCTGCGGGTTAGTTTGTGCTGAATAATCTGTCATGCGGTATTCCTCGTTTTGACCCATAGTGGCTATAGCATCGCTTTTTTGTGCTGCCAGATGATAACGTTTGCAGTAACAGCTTGGCTATTATAGCAACTGTCTTAAAATATGGTCATTATTATACCAAATCCCTACTTTTAGTATGGTATATCGTGATGGTTTTTAGCATTAATATTGTCGGCTTTGGTTTGAGATGATTGTTTTAATGTCCTACCTATATTTTTTATAAAACACGACATTTGCACGCTGATAAATAATACTTTATCATCGATTAATCTCTAATATTAGGAAACGCTGATGTCGTTTGCTCAAGTCTATACTCGCTCAGTTGTCGGTTTGCATGCACCTAAAGTCATCATCGAAGTTCACTTATCGCAAGGGTTACCAGCACTAACCATCGTTGGTCTACCTGAAGCGGCCGTGCGCGAGAGTAAAGACAGAGTACGCTCTGCCATTCTTAATTCAGGTTTTCAGTTTCCTAATCGGCGTCTAACGATTAATTTAGCACCCGCTGATTTACCCAAAGATGGCGCGCGTCTGGACTTGCCGATAGCCATTGGTATATTGGCGGCAAGCGGACAGTTGGAACCGGAGATGTTATCAGGGTTTGAATTCATTGGCGAGTTGGCACTCAACGGTGAGCTGCGGCAGGTAACTGGTAGCTTGGCTGTCGCTCGCGCGATTAAGACAGAAGGATTGGCATCAACGTTGTCGAAAACGTTGTCAAAGGCGAGTGACTCTGTAAAAAATGAGCAACATGTTACCTTACAGAGCGCACCACAATTAATCGTACCGATTGACAATGGTCGTGAGGCTAGCCGTGTGGATGGCGTGACGATATTGGCAGCACAGAGCCTCAAGGCCGTCTGTAATCACTTGCAGTCACTGGCGGATCCAAGCGGATCTTATGACTGCTTGGAGGTGGTCACACCCAGTCCAGCACTGCAGCATGTAGGCTATCAAGTGGATTTAGCCGATGTCAAAGGACAGCACCATGCCAGACGCGCTCTAGAGATAGCAGCAGCTGGCGGTCATTCGTTATTGTTTACAGGGCCACCGGGTTCTGGCAAAACGCTCATGGCCTCACGTTTGCCGACGATATTGCCTGATCTCAGTGATGAGGATGCGCTCGAGGTAGCCAGTACGTATTCAGTAGCAGACAGTGATTACGATTACGGCACACGTCCCTTTAGGCAAGTGCATCACACCATATCAGCCGTGGCGTTGGTTGGCGGCGGTTCACGGCCCAAACCGGGCGAGATTACGCTTGCTAATAAAGGGGTGTTATTCCTTGATGAGTTACCAGAATTTGATCGGAGCGTGCTTGAAGTATTACGCCAGCCGTTAGAAGCCAAACAAATCACTATTAGCCGTGCTAACTCTCAAATGACCTTTCCAGCCAACTTTCAATTAGTCGCTGCTATGAATCCGTGCCCGTTGTAATAGTTCCAAATTAATGGCAAAAAATCTAAATTGATGGCACAATAATATCATTGATAAATGTGAGAACTATATGAGCCATTTTTTTACTAAAGACAGTCCTAGAGAAAAATATAAAAATTCCTTCGACATTAGTAACTACATAAAGCCTCATTCTCAGGTTGATTATGATACAGATGCTAATTCTGAACCTGACCGTAATTATACGATAAATCATTTTAATAAGAATTTTGAATATGTGGTCGTTTGGTATGACAAGGATTTTATTGCACCTACTAATGCAAGCTCAAGCTCCAACAGCAACGGAACAGTTACCTATGTAGATGTTTTATTCGCTAATTTAACAGAGCCTAAGTATATTAAAAAAGAAAATGGAGAAGAAGCTACTAGCTATTTAAAGTTAAGAATTCATATCAACCACATACATAAATTACCTTTCGGTAGTATTTGGAAAAATGGTAAGTCAGAAGAGCGCTTTGTTCTTAATTCCTATGAAGTTGAAGTTGAAGATAATTATAATATTCACTCTTTTTCAAAAGCATATTTTGATATGAGAGTTGGAGCAGAAATAGACCTTAAAGAAAATCCTACATTTGAGGAAACTATCAAAAGAAGCCAACTAATAAATGAAATGCCATTCGATAGTACAAAATACTTTGAAAAAATAAATGGCTATGATAAAAATCAATTAATAAATATTGAAGATGGTGAACATAAAATTATCGTTCACCCTTTATCTTTATTCATTACCCATTATGGGTATTCCATGGATATAAAACGTATTATTAGTAGATATAATTTGGATACTATAGAGAAAAAACTGATTCCAAGAAACAAACAGATCGAAGAAAAAATGAAGGCCGAGGGAGTTGATGAATATGTTGTATTACCTCCAAAATTCACTCAAAGAGACGCAGTATTTCTACATCAGTTAAAATATAACTTAGACGTATGGAAAAAAGTTGAGAAAATACACAACAATATTCAAGAGGCTAAAGATAATAAAAAAAGAAACGTTCGAATTGATTTTTGGTATCAACCTTTGACCTTACATATTAAGGGTATCCCTATCGGGGATAAAATATTATGCGCAAATATTATCGGTATCAGTGAACCTAAACTTGATCCTATTAACCTTGTTCTTCAACCAAAAAGACGACTTAGCACTGATGAATCTATAGAGATTCAAGATTTTTTGACAGTAAGGCAGTACATACCACCAGATAATATTGAAGATCTAGATTTTACTCACAACCCTGTAAATAATCTAACGACTTTAATATTACTCGAACGATTGGAGAGAATTGGTGATCTAGTCATAATCAACAAACTAACAAACGGTATAATTTCTAAACCTATTGATGATAGCACACGCTTTGTAAAAGAAGAGATGCCAGAGGAACTAGGTGTAGGAGAGAAAATTGGGAGAGGATCAACAGGTTTAGCCAAGGGACTTTTTGATGTAAAAGAAGACGATCAATCTCGCTTTAATAAAACTTGGAATCATGCTAAAGAGTACTCGAAACAAAATCATGGAACCGCACGCTGGTTTACTTTTGGTCAGGGTCTTCAAGAGCAGGACGATTTCTATGTGATGTCTTTAGCCAAGTTACACTCTACTGCTCATGATTTATACTGGCCTGAGTATGTTTTAGTCATAGAATTGCAAATTGCGGAAAATAAGTATTATATTTTAGAGTTTGGAGAAGTAAAGTTAAAGAAGAAAAATGACTCAAAAAGCAATGGAACAAGAGTAAAAGGTTTTAATGGCATCGCTTATAAAACTGACAATGATGAAGATTTTTTCAGTAAGGACGGTAAGCTAGTTGAATTGATAGCAAAAGTTGTAAGTTTAAACGGAACTCTAAACTCTGAATTTACTAACTTTTACAATGGGAAGTTAGCTTTGTTTAAGCATCCTAACTCGATTAACAGTAATTGGGTCAGAAACGGTATAGATAACTTATAACACACTTAAAATCTAATCAATTCAAATATAAAAATTAGTATTATTATCGACAACGCGATTATATTCAGAGTAACCTAATAATAGGTATATCTGCTTCTGCCCAGTCTAGCTCATGAAGTTCCTGCTTTGTAAGCCACGATAGGTTATTATGTTCTACTTTTTTTATAGATTCTTTTTCATAAATGCTGCATCTATAAAAAGTGATATGAACCTTAAAGTCTGGGTACTGATGTTCTATTTTTTTTAATATTGATACTATTTCAATATGTGCATCTAGCTCTTCTAATATCTCACGGTGGAGTGCTTGTTCGTGAGTCTCGTTAGACTCAACTTTACCACCCGGAAATTCAAATTTATACGATAGATATTCGAACTTACTTCTTTTCCTTTGTGCGCATAGATATTTATCGTCGTGCTTTATTACTGCGGCAACAACACTAATCACACTCATAACAGCCTCTTACTGGAAAAAAGATGATCATTTCATATCAATCAAGAGAACTAAGAGATAGCTCAATAGACGACTTTCTTAGTTTCTATCAGCTTACAGAAGAAGCTAGAGAAAAGCTAAAGTTTATCTTGACGACCTTAGCAGCAGGGGACACTCTACAAGATATACCTACTCAAAATGACTTCTATTTTGAAAAAGATACTTTGCAAGTCAATTTGACTAGTGATATTGTAGCTCAATTTTCTATAGCCAATAAGTCACACTTGGGTAAAAGTGCAAGTTACGACTGGGAAACAGTTAGTAGACTAAAACTCAAATACATAGGAGAAAATAGCAATGATACACGATTTTCAGCCTAATTGGGTTTACCACCCTTCTCAAACCATACTAAAATTTCTGGAAGGAAGTAATGTTGACCCATCTTGTCTGAGTGGCAGTTTTCTTAAGAAGCTAAACAATCAACAGATAGATATCGATTCCGATACAGCTATTTACCTAGCTCGACTTATAGGTGGGAGTGAAGATTTTTGGTTAAATATACAAAACAACTATGAGAAGAGTATTAGAAGATTTCAAGAGAGCAATATCGATAGCAATTTTGAAGATTACTATACACTTGTTCAAGAGATGAAAAAAAGATCGTGGTTACCAAGTTCAGATTATAAATACCTTGATCAATTGAACTTAAAAAGTTTTTTTGGTATTTCAGACTTGAGTCCATTAAACGAAGAAAGTATATACAAGAATTTCTTAGGATCAAGGTATAAAAAAATTGGAAGCTATGAATTTTCAACATTGAACATTGCAGCATTTATGCGTATGGCAGAGTTAGAGTTTAAGAAGCAACATATCCTAAACGATTTCAATAAGTCTCTTTTTATAGAAAAATTACAAGAAATTAAAACCTTATCTAGAAAAAGAGGGTTAAGGAATTTTAAGAAAGATTTACTAGAAATTTGTATTGAATGCGGTGTAGCCGTAGTGTTCTTAAGCACTTTGGATAAATGCCCTATAAGGGGCGTATCAAAGTTCATAGAGGGCAAAGGAATGATTGTTATTACTAACAAATACAATCAAGACCACCTCTTTTGGCAGACTTTTTTTCATGAGGCTGCACATCTAATTTTACACCAAGATGAAATGACACATTACGATTTTGGTGAACCTAAAGATAATGAACAGCATGATGAGTGCGAAAAGGAAGCTGATGAATTTATGGTTTCACAGTTAATCTACCCTTTCACCTTAAAAGAGATTGAACAAAAAGTTGATTTTAAATTAGTACGTAGAGACAAACGTTCTAGCTTTGCAAATTTGTGTAGGGTCGCTAACGAAGTTAATCTGTCACCAAGCCTACTTATAGGAGTATTGAAATCTTCTCAAAAAATAGATTACAGGTATTTTAATGATAGACATAGGCCTATATTCGATAACTCCTCTATACCAGAGGTACTTAGCTAAACCTTGGCATATTATGTAAATAACAGGTGATAAAGGGTAGGGTTTAAATTGACTACCCTTTATAAGTATAAAATACATTAGGTGATTTTTGCCAGTTGCATAATGCGTCTTCCATCTCTTGATAGCCAATTTCGAGGTGATCTGCTAGACCCATAGCGTAGCTATCTAATTGCTTATCTGAGAAACTACCAAAGATAAGTTTAGCCCCGTCTTTAGGACCAGTTGACCCAACGATATGGCAGCTATCAGCTTCAACGTTAACCAAATCAGTCTTAGATAGCATAGACAAATAGTCAAATGTCGATAATCGCCCAAAGCTATGTATATTGCGTCGAATTACTGGGAAAAGAATTCTAAAATGTTCTTTAGGATCTTCTAAACTGTTATTTATGAACAGGTTATAATGACCACCATTAACTTTAACAAAGTTTATGTAATCTTCAAGCACTCTAGGTATATCTCTTAAAGTCTTAAACTTCGCATGATTACCAAATTTTGGTTTGTTTTGTGAGTTGATAAGATTATCTGCTAACCTAGGAAGTATTTGAGTATTATTACTAGCAACTTCCCACGTCAATTTTTCATCTACACCTGAGTATAGTTGCCTCAAGAAATTCCAATTTGATTGGTAATTCTCTGCTGTATAGACTAACAAAAAAGTCAACCAACATGCTTCATCATAATTTCTGTCTTTTAGGTATAAAATTGCTCTTACTGGGTCAAAAATGGTGTCTTGAGGGTCTAACCTTCGGGTATCAATATCTCTGTTTGAAACAGCATTGAAGTATTTAACCCGCTTCATGCTTTCGATAATTTGCATAGCTAAAACCTCATATGAAATTCTAGAAAGCCCGCAAGAAAGCCCTTCGTTTGTAAGGTATTCGGTAATGTCATTAGCTAATATGACTGAATAATCGATTCTTTCTTGATATTTCATAAACGCCCTACTTAAAATTTTTTCTGTTAATTTCATTAATTTTTTTATCTAGAAAATAGAGTATAGGGTCACTTCTACATAAATCTCTAAGCTCTTTTAATTCGCTTTGTCTACCTTGCTTAGCGTATGAATAAGACAATAGAATTATAGCTATCTCTTGCCAAAATATATCTTTAATGCTGTGGATATCAAAGTCGTCCTGTAAAGACTTTGTTCTCAGCTTTTCTTCTAATTCTTTAATGGTATTAAAATCATTCTCTAAATAAGAAGGGTTTATGGGTTCCATCGTAGCTTTGTTTTGCCATCCTTCAATATGTAAAAAATTATCAACTGTAGTTTTATCCTCATGATAGATATGTAGACTGCCAACGAAGTGTGTATAGATGCCTAATTCTAACGCTTCATTATCCTTCGCTAACTCTGCCCACATGAGTTCTTGGATAAGGGTAAAACTAAATAAGTCATGTATTAGGCCCTTAGTAGCATCATTAGATCTCATTATTGTAGTCAAGTGGAGAGCATTATCTCTGACGAAGAACTGTAATGAACAGGTACAAGGAATGTCTCTAGAGTCGTCCCTAAAAAGATCTTCTTTATCATATATCGATATTACAGCTCTTCGTGTTTCAGGCTTTCGTTTGAGAAGATCTTTAATCGCTTTAAATTGATTCTTTATACCAAACATTCTAGAACCATACGCACCCAAAACAGGGGCGTTTTCACCTTGTTTATAGTCGATAAAATCTCGGTAGTTTGATATGTAATACTCTATGAACTCAATACTATCACTTCCGTTCACGTACCAAAAAAACTCGCCTATACAGCTGATCAGTTTGCTTCTAGATTCTGAGATACTTAGTCTTGCTCTGGGGTTAGTTAAAATAAGTTGAACATTTCTAATTTCATTGTTTCCCCCTTTTGAAGACTCTACCTCATCTCCGCAATTTACGATTTGAGAGAAAGTTGAGTTCAATAGATCATCCAACGAATCTTCTTTAATAATCATCTTAACACCTTACTTAAAATAAGCTCATTTGATTCGTATTCAGGGTTAAAGAGCGATTGTATTCAAGCTCAGCTTTTAACTTTTTTGCACATTCAATTATTTTTTTTCTATTTGATGGTAAAGCTCCTCTACTGATAGCTATTTCTCTGGTTCTGACAGTAATATCATAATGAGGATAACTGGCATTTTTATGAAACCATCGTTTGTCTACATTAATAAGCAAAGCAAAGTCATGCAGCTCATCAAGACTGTCGGCCAGCAAGTGACACCACTTATCTTGCCTAAAACTTATATTTGCAAAATCTACGTAGACAGCCATGAGTTTGCTCCTGTCAAATAAGGTTAGAATATACTTTAAAAAATAACTAGACTATAGTACTTTAATTATTATGTCACTAAAATAGGAAAAGGTACTGAAATTAAGTTTTTCTGTGGTAATGGGTTGACCCATGCTGCATGTGGGATTTCATAAACTATAAAAGTACTCTAACAACTTATAAGATTAGAATGAACAATTATATAGCTGTTTTCCTAGTATTCCCCATGCTGGCAATCCCACTTGTGGCTTTCTGGCTGTGTTTGAAACCTAAATGGTTACAGTCTACTAACTTTCTGCCAAGTAATAGAATATTATTTGCTTTAGTTGCGACTATATCTTGGATTATATCTATCCTGATAATCATCATAGCGTATGACTGGGAGCATCAAACAACTGTGTCAGAGCAACTGGTAGCTGGTCTAGGCTGTCTCATATTTAGCTTTGGGTTCATACTAATGTTCAAAGAAAAGCTAATTACGGAAAAGTAAGCTATGCGTAAAATCGACGAAAAATTCTTAAAATTATCAATAATATTTACTTTTTTTGCCTTAATCGGATACTTTGCGTTGAGCTTTATTGCTGAAAACCATATTTCTAATACAACTGGTAGTGTTGGTATTAATCAAGCGCCTTTAGTTGTTATTGATACATTACAAGGAGACTGGTTGTTTGGCTACCTACTTCTATTAGGGGTATTAGTTTTGCATTGGACAATTAAGCGAGTAACGAGCTGATGAGTAAGCGAGAGTTGAAGGCTCTTCAAAGGAGGTTCAATAACAAACTAGATAAAGAGGGAATCACGGTAGATTTTTATAATCGTCATGAAGCTTTGAAACCTACACTAGACGAAATAGGCCGAGCGCTTGCAAAGAAGCACAATACTGCTAATGAAAAAGATTATGAATGGATGAAGTGGCTTATTGTTATCGCTTCTGGAGTATTCTCAGTCATAGTGTCTCAAATTACTAGAATGTCCCCAGCACTTGACAGTTCCCTGCTGTTCATACAGAGTAATCAGTTATTTCTATTTAAAGGAGCCATTATCGCTAATGCCTTGGGTATTATCTTTGGAGCTGTTTATTTGTATGCCGATATAAGAAGTGAAAGAGATTTAGCTGATAAACTAAGTATTCAACGTTTATACTTACTTTTAGAAGGAGCTAATAGGTACGAGTCCATTATTCCTTCTAGCAACTTTCGCATATTCTCATATTGTAAAAGAGCTAGTCTACTTTGCTTTTTAGCATCTATTGGAGCTTGGATTGTATTTATTTGGCTAATGTAATACGTTTTAAAAGAGGGTTTATGCAAAACCTAATAGAAGCAAGACAGTTAAGTTTAGTTTTTCCTGAATCATCATTGCCTTTATTTTCAGAAATTGATATTTTTTTGACTAATGAGTTACATGCGTTAATTGGCAGAAACGGAGTAGGAAAATCCTGTTTAGCAGCAATACTAGCAGATAGGTTGCAGCCTAGTATAGGTTGCAGCCTAGTGAAGGTGTTGTACAACGCTTTTGCAAAATAGGCTACTTGGCTCAGGGAGAAACTGAAATAGTAGGAACCGCAGGTGATGTTTTAGGTGTTAGTGAGATACAACGAGTAAGCTCACGTATTCTCAATGGTGAAGGTACACCGGAAGATTTTAGTTTTATGGACGGTAAGTGGAATTGGGAAGCTGAAACAGACGCCTTATTGGCAGAAGGTGAGCTATCACTAGATGTTCTTAAGCGTCCATTTAAGTCACTTAGCGGTGGTGAGCAGACACGTTTAAAACTGTTAGCATTAAAAAGGCAAGGATGTAAGTTTTTAATACTTGATGAGCCTAGCAACCATTTAGATCAGGATGGTCGCGTGTGGTTAGCTCAATGGCTAGAGAGTTTTAATGGCGGTGTTTTATTAGTGTCACATGATCCCATTTTATTAGAACAAGTACAGATCGTTTATGAATTAACGAGTATGGGGATTTCAATAAGTCGTGGTGGTTGGCATGATTGGCTAGAGAGTCAAGAACAGCTACTTTTAGGTGCGCAAAGAAGTGCTGATCAGGCAAAAAAAGAACTACAGCAAGCCAAGCGAGAACAGCAGGTTGCTCAAGAGAAGACCGAACAGCGCCAAAGTCGCGGTAAAAATAAACGTAAAGATAGCAATCAAAGTAAAATTATTCTAGATCGTGAGTTAGGGCGCTCAGAGGCTACTCAATCACGTAAAGCGAAGCTACACGATGATCGAATACAAAATGCTAGCGGACAAGCAGCTAGTGCTAAGGCACAATTAGAGATTATAGAACCGCTTGCCATCGTAACGGCTACTCCCGAAGTTACCAGTAATCCACTGCTGCATCTATCTGATGTTGTCTTACCTTTTGGCATGGCAACTACATTGAGTTTGATCGTGAATAAGGGCGAACGCATTGCCATTACTGGTAAGAATGGTAGTGGCAAATCCACTTTACTAAAAGTAATATCAGGTCAGCTTGAAGCGTTGCGAGGTGAAATAGCAGTTACTCAGTCCTATCGCCTTATGGATCAGCATTTTTCTTTTCTCGATAAAGATCTGTCCGCATTAGATAATTTTCGTCAGCAGGCGTCTGGTTGGACAGAAGATTTATATCGAACTCGATTGGCGCAACTGAGAATTAAGGGAGATGCTGCAATCAAGCCAGTCAATACATTAAGCGGTGGCGAACAATTAAAAGTAGCCCTTGCATGCTTGTTTTGTGGTCCTACTGCTCCAGCCTTACTGCTACTAGATGAACCTGACAACCATTTAGATATAGAATCAAAAAACTTGCTCCAGCAAGCATTACACGACTATACAGGTGCAATTATCTTGGTATCTCATGATCAGAGTTTTATAGAAGCTATAGGTGATATGGATAATCTAACATTAAAAAAATAGTTTTGAGATATAAATATTAATAGGGGAAAGTGTATGCTTAGTATATTAAGCCATTGATTGATATATATTTAATGCCGTATATATAGATTATAAAACAGATAAATGAAGCAAATCAGGTTTTGTTTGTATTTTGAGTATTTGAGCTTTTAAACCAAAGAGAATTATATGACAGCAGTTGTAGCGATCTTAAATAAGACAGGTATGGCATTAGCCGCAGATAGTGCTGCGACAATTACTAATGGTGATAAATCAACTAGCAAGGTTTTTAATACAGCTAACAAAGTCTTCACTTTATCAAAACACCATCCAGTTGCGATCATGATCTTTAACAATGCAGAGTTTCTTTATACACCTTGGGAGCTAATCATCAAGTTGTATAGAAAAAGTTTAAAGAAAAGATCATTCAGAACTGTTAAAGAGTACAGCGATGATTTCAGGAAATTTCTTATAAAAAATGAATTATTGAACTTTAGAAAAAAAGAAAAAGCTTTTCTTACAACGAAGTTACAGATCATAGTCAATAAAATTATAAATGATGTAGGAAACCAACTATTAGATCAGGGTGATTATGACACTTTGTTAGTATTACAAGATTTAGATTCGTATGAAGATATACCATCTGAGAAAATCGACAGCGTGAAAAAAGTAGCAGCTATACTAGACAGTATAGTTGATCAAGATATCTTAATTTTCAATGCCTTAGATAAGATAGAAGGTCTAGATGAGGTAGATCTAAAAAGTTTTAAGCAGAGTAATGAGGATTTTATCTATGAAGTTATTGATGATGTACTTATAAATAGTACTCCATTACTACTACATTCAGATAATATTGAAGGATTAAGAGCAAAAATTGCTGATTTGTTCATTAGTATTTTATCATCTAATTGCTTTTTGTTAGGCTTTACAGGATTAGTTTTTGTAGGCTACGGTAATGAACAATTATATCCAGCTCTATATTCTATCCAGACGGATGGAGTGGTCAGTGGGAACCTTCGTTACAGTGTTACTGGTGATATCTCAATTAGTGATGAACATCACTGCGACCTTGTTCCGTTTGCACAGACTGATGTAATGAATACTTTTATTCGAGGCATGAACCCTGAGGTGTATAATGTTGTCAATGATTCATTATATAAGTCACTATCGAGTACTTTAGATACTTATAACGATACAATTATTGCGAATACAGAGGGAGAAGTTGATGAGGGGCTTCTAGAAACTTTAAAGCAAGAGTTTAAAGAAAGTATTATGGTATCGATGCAAAATAATATAGAATCTGTTCTACATAACTCCCATATACAACCAACTTTACAAGCTTTAAGATTTCTATCTAAGGAAGATTTAGCGGAACTTGCAGAGAGTTTGATCTATCTAACATTTCTGAAAAGACGAACTACGTCCTCATTGGAAAGTGTTGGTGGTGCGATTGATGTAGCAATTATTAGTAAAGGCGATGGCTTTATTTGGAAAAAGCGAAAACATTATTTTGAAGATAAGCTCAATCAACATTTCTTTCAAAATTACTTTGATTAGTGAGTTGCTGCAATTATTCCAATAAGGAGATATACCATGTTAAACAAAACTGAATTTCCATTTGCGTTTGATAGTAACACTTACAGCACGGTAAGAAAGAATAAAGATGTATTTCTTCTTGGAAAAGATAAATTAACTGAAGAAGAGATGTACAGTGATATTTATAAAAATCGTGAGCGTATTTCAGACCATATAGCTAGTAAAGCATCAGCTAGATTTAAACAAAGTTTAATAAATAAAGGGCTCCTCAGCGAAGAGAAAGTTGAGGCTTAAAAGTTTGCAAATAATCAGTGACAATGTAAAAACCAGAAACTAGAGTTTCTGGTTTTTTTTAGCAAAAAGATAGTGGTAAGTAGGCTGATCAGAATCGTAGAGTGTTCAACGGGTTGACTGCAAATATTTTAATTTGAACATAACGCTTCACAAGGGATACAGTCTTTATCACTATCAATGGCGGTATTACGTAAGCATCCGACCATCCCATCTTTTCCTCACTTAAAAAATGCGAGATAGTGTCCACGATTAATAATCGTGGACACTAACATGACAACACAACCACCTAACAAACCCAAACGTAGAACTTACAGTGCTGAGTTTAAAGAACTTTTAGTACAAGAAGCGATTGGCATCGACCACTTTTTAGACGCCTGCTGAGTTGCTAGGTAGACTACCTTGAATGCTGCCTGATCAGACGGGAACACCTTACGTTTATTCACCGCTGTCCGAATCACGCTGTTTAAAGACTCAATAGCATTGGTGGTATAAATCACTTTTCTGATATCTTTCGGATACTCAAAGAACACCGTTAAGCCCTCCCAGTTATTACGCCAAGACTTGATGACATGTGGGTACTCTGTGCCCCAAGTCTCATCAAAGTGCTCAAGGTTGGCCTCTGCTATCTCAAGCGTATCAGCACCATAAATTGCCTTTAAATCAGCCGCTACGGCCTTCTTATCCGTCCACGGCACAAACTTCATTGAGTAACGCACCATATGCACGATACACAGCTGAACCTGAGTGTTGGGGTAAACGGTATTGATGGCATCAGGAAAGCCTTTTAAACCATCAACACAGGCAATCAGGATATCTTGCACCCCGCGGTTTTGTAGTTCAGTGAGAACACCCAGCCAGAACTTAGCGCCTTCATTCTCTGATAGCCACATACCAAGCAGCTCTTTTTTACCGCTAAGATTGACGCCTAGGGCTAAGTAAATGGCTTTGTTGATGATCTGCTTGTTTTGACGTATCTTCACGACGATGCAGTCCAAATAGACGATAGGATAAACACTGCTCAGCGGCCTGTTCTGCCAAGCGGTGATGTCCTCTAATATGTTATCGGTGACTCTTGAGACAAGAGAGCTTGAGATGTCGACATCGTAGAGCTCTTTAATGCTCTCTACGATCTCAGTGGTGGTTTGACCCTTGGCGTAAAGGAATATGATTTTATCATCAAGGCCACTAATACGGGTTTGATGCTTACTGACAAGTACAGGCTCAAAGCTACTGTCGCGGTCTCTTGGGGTGGAGATCTCAAGCTCGCCTGTGTCGCTACGGACTCTCTTTTTAGTGTGCCCATTGCGCTTATTAGGCCTGTCTGCCTTTTCATGCTTGGGGTAGCCGAGATGCTCTTCCATTTCTGCTTCTAAGGCAGTGTCGATGAAGGACTGCATGAGCTGCTTTTGAAAGTCTTTGATGTCATCGAAGCTTTTCATGCTGCTGGCCATTTGCTCAGCCAGTTTCTTGATGTCAGATTGAGTAGTCATTGCTTATTCTCCTGTTAGTGGATTATAAGCAGTTACACAAAGTTTGGGAAAGGCTCTCTACAACTTAAATTATATGCAAAATTATACCACTTTCATTAATAGCTTATTAATCTTTGAAGTAGTTTGACAGCGTCATTTCTATAAGTTTTGTTATGTAAACGCCTTATATTTAACACAGCATCTAGCTTCTTTTTAACTAGTCGATTGATGTATTCATTACTAATAATCGGTTTAACGGCGTATATGTCAACATCTTTTTTAGAATAGTTTTTTATTGCTATTGTCTGAAAAACCAGCTAATAAGATCCTCTATTTACAAAATAGGTAGGTAAATGCAATACTTCATTTTTTTGGATACCAAGCCAATCCTCATGCACCCCTGCAATAAAAAATAATACAGGTTGTTCTTTGAAGTATTTGCACGTTTTACTCCATTCTCTATAGTCTGTAGAAGAAGGTTTAGCGTTCTTTTGTGGATGCGTATGCCACTCTCCTAAATACTGAATACGACCTTGACTAGAATCATGCAATTGATTTAAATGCTCTTGATGACCATGTACGCCTCTTTTATAGTAAACGGGCGTTCTAAAATCAGTTATCTTCGGTGTAGACAGGTGCATAACGTGAATGTCCTCGCCATGCAATCCCCGTTTTTCACCCATTAAAATGCCACAGCTTTCTAGCTGTGAATAATATTTCCTTTGTCTAAACCTATCTATTATTTCTAGGACATGAACTTCAAAGCTGACCATACGGATCGGACATTCATTTTTAAAAAACCAAGTATTGTTAATCATGGTCTGGCACATACATGACAGTCCTCATGTGGTAAAAAGTCAGCACTTTGTAGTTTCTTCCCGTGCCACTTTTCACTATACCGTGTTCTATAACGTGGGCTTACCTCTCCTTTCAACCAGTCTAATACCATATCAGTTACTAAAGAGGCAGTAGACATACTTGATGAAACGGCATAGGGTGTAAAGTCAGTACAGGCTCTAATAGCAGTAATAGGTTCTACGCCTCCTTCTAGTGCGTCGTATTCGGCTCGAATATGATGTCCATTCTTATTAATACAAGAGCGACAGGCACTTGCGACCATCTTATCGTAAAATAAAGACTGGACACATTCACCATTATTTCTAATCCAAGCATGGATAATAGGTGCAGTTATCTTTTCTGATTGATCGTAATTTTCATTGATACGTTGAGACACAGCAGAACTTGCCGTAGCATCAATTATTAAATCCACATCTGCCATAAGACCCATCTTATTTAAAATAGAGCTGGGATAAGCTTCAATATTCATATTAGGTAATTGATTCTCAATCTCTTTTTTTAGAACAGTAGCCTTGTTTTGATACAAATAGTTTTTACCTAGAACGTGCCTTCCTAAGTTTAATGAAGATAATTTATCATTATCAATTAAGATCAACTTTCCATTATTAGCCCCAGCACCTAAACGGGCTAACGCTAACGCGATATAACCACCGATAGCACCGCAACCAATTATTAATACCTTCTTGTCGATCAAACTAGGCTGTTCCAACTTTTTGATATTCCTTTCAAAAATGTGATGAGGTGTATAATTAAAAGAACTTAGCAGAAAAATCTTACTTTGACTCAATATCTTTTGTCGATAATTTTTTGAGAGATGTAAGTCTCCTTTGTATTGATAAGCCTTGTTTAATAAAGATAGGTCAATTCTAAAGCTAAGTGTTTCACTATCTATAATTAAGCATCCTGTAAAATCATAGTTGGATTCTTTCTCAGATATGTCTATATCTTTGATATGATTAACGTATCCAAAGATAGCTGATTCAAGTTGAGAATAGGCGCTCAAAGAAATCTTCTTCAACCAGTTGCTAAATGTTTTAAAAGGGATTCCATTCAATGAGCTTTCATCTATAAATTGGCGTGGAATGAAATGAGGCTGATAAGAGCTGCCTAAATTAATCACATGACATAGAGTGTTCGAACGCTCTTTTAAGTTTAAGACTGCAAAATTATGGTAGCCTGATGTATCATTAACTATAGAAAGAATAGAGCTGTAGTGTTTTGAATATTTTGGATTAGCATCAATATCAGTAGTATTATTTAAATGATATTGATGATTTTCACTATTACGAGTTGCTATTTGTTGCCATAAAAAAACGATTTCTTGCATTGTATCTTTGGATCGATAATGCTGATCAGTTAGCAGTTTAGTAACTATGTTTTTAGATTGATTGAAACAATATTCGACAACAGATAATTTATCGTAAGTATCAAATGATATCGTATTGACCAATGCGTAGCACAGGTAATAATAGACCTTATCATCAAGCACCCATCGTTTAAGAAATAGGTGAGGTGAAGGTAGAAGATTTTCGATAGCGCTTTCTGGTATAGACCTTACATATACAGAAGGCAACTCTATAAAATCCCAATCGGACACCTGTATTAGTAGCTCTATCTGGTATTTTCTACTTATATTTAAACGTATAATCCATGTATCGAGATAAGCTCGATTAGATACTACTTCATTTTGCCCTCTTAAATACAATGAAGGCTGCGCTCTACGTGAAAACGTCCAGTTAGGGTAGCGACTACTAATACCTATTATTACATCAGTACGATTCATAAATCTAAATCAACCGCCAATTTGTGGCGGGATAATAGCTGCACTTGCTGCTACCTGTACAGGTCTAGAACTAGGCTCTATGACACTAATAGAAACTAAATCCTCATTATCTGCTATTTTATCGCCAAGACTTGTTTTTAAGAGAGTGAGGCATTGTCTTGCGGCGGTTGCCTTAGTTGAACAATATTCAAGTGATTCATAAAATTGTTTAGCCAAACGATTATCTTCAGTTCTATACTCATGTGTATCATCTTTATAATCGTTAAATACTTCAGTTTCATGATCTTTTATATCTTTGCAAGTAACGTCTTGCAAAAACCTATCAGGAAGCATCGAGACTACTTGTATTAGCGCTTTATCATCTCGTTGCTGAGTGTATTTATACGTATCAACTGTTAATATCATAAGCGCTAATGAAGTAGGTGCTTTGCGGTGTTCAGGGTTAAAATTATAGTCTCTCCACGCCTTAATATAGCGAACTATAGATCTTAACTGTTGGCCTTCACCAGGAAGTTCACTACATTCCTTCAAAAACCATTCACGAACACGTTCACAGTTAGATACTTTCCACTTACCATCATTTCTGATTAGCGAAATATCCTTTATATAAGATTGAGTCGACTCGTTTTTTTGTGTACTGTCAAATTGGTTACTTTCAAAAGATTCACTCAAGTTAATAATGCCTGAACTACGAGTAAAGTTAGACTCTCCAAAAAAATCTGATAAATCTTGTGGTTGAGTATCTTCACTGAAATTTAAAGATCCTTCATATTTCCGATTTGATAAACCATCAAAGCTTTCGTTACTTTCGACAACGTCTGAGTTCTTACGACTTGAAATAGGTACATCCTTTAAGTCATTAAACATATCGTTAGGAACGGCGTACAAAGGAATATCGAAATGAGCGTCTGCCATGAATCCCCTTATACGTAGACAACTTGGGTTGGTATCATCTAGCTGCCAATTTTGATTAAAACAAAGTTGAGATAAGCATTGCTTAACATGGCCTATTAATACTTCTGCATCATTTTCTTGATCGCCTGAGAAACAATTTTCAGGCAGATAGCACCCATAATCAAAATCTATTTCTTGACCTTCGCGATTTGGTACATTACAAGTACCATAAGCCCATGAACCTTGTAATCTAAACTTTGGTTTAGTACCATATTTTTCTTCAAGCTTAACTTCAAGCGCTCCTTGCACAAGATCTTTGCAGTTTTTAAAAATATCTAGCTGATCTTTTGTAGGCAATAACTGAGTAAAAAAACCTTCTGGTTCATTACGTAAAACTCGATGAAAATTATTAGTAGGTATTTCATTATTCATTATCTTGCTCCTCAGTATTTACCCAAGTAGGTATAGTAGTTTGTTTTTTAAGTAAAGCTGATATAAATGGAGTCCCTAACGCATCTTTAGAAGCCTCGTGGGCATGAGAAAGTAATACTTTGGTTGCATATTCATCAGCTCTATCTAACCCTATATAATTTGTTGCATTTTTAGATACATCTGAATCTATATCAAAATACCTATTACCTAGCATATGCTTAGTCATATGAGTCATCATTTGCTGCTGACTTGCAAGAGTGAGTTCTATTATGTTCTTAGGAGCTTTGTTCAAAAAGAGACCATTAGCCCAATCTGTCATACCCCCTTGCTGGTTTTTCCTATATACGTCAGAAGTATGAGAAGATAGTGTACCTACATGTAATAAATATATATTCTCTTTAGGTATTTCAAAAAAATGCTGGGCTTCATGTATTGCCAGTAGACTTGGATTATTAGCAAAAAGTCCACCATCTACATAATTTGCATCTTTGAAATGGTATTTAGGAAAGTATATGGGTGCAGCGGAGGTTGCCATAGCTACATCCACGATGTCATGTTTGGCATCACGAAAAAAGCTGTGGTGATGGGGTGTTTTAAAAACTACTGGTCGTCCAGCGGAGAAGTTAATAGCAGGCACTATCACATTGTGCTTTAAATCACCTATTTTTTTATCTAAGAAGAATTGGCTTATTTGTGCTTTCAGATAGTCATTACCATAAGTGGCTTTGAATATGGAGAAGAAACTGAACCTCTGTTTCGTAAATATCCGTTCTCCATGCTGTACAAACATATCGACAACGTCTTTCATTGGAACTTCATACGCCACTGCTAAAGCGACTACTCCACCAATCGATGTACCTGCTATAAGGTCGAAGTAGCGTCCAATAGGCTGATTAGTTTGCTCCTCTAAATCGGCTAAAACTTTGGCCGTATATAATCCCCTATAACCGCCTCCCGAAAGCGTTAATATTCTAAATTCTTTATCCATTTTGAATCTCTCTTATTATGTATTTAAAGTAGATAACACTAGGGCTCGCAGTTTTTTTAAAAGGGAATGAGATTATTAGCAATATCTATTCTATCGTCTATCTAGACTACATTGTAGTTAATGTGCGTCAAAATAAGCATATTATGAATATGGCTGTTTATCTGACTCTAGGTGTGGAACTTGATGGTAAAAAAGGTTTCCGATGCTATTAACATGGCTTACCCCAGCGCTAATCTTCAGCTGTGTATTGTACAAATGGTCTGTTATTCAATGGAGTGTGTACCACAGATAGATAAAAAGGCAGTAATGCCTGATTTAGAGGCGATCTGTGGCGCTGATAAGTTTGAAATAGCGAAGGCTAGTCTTAATCATCTAAAAGTATGGGGAACAGTAAGTACCCACAGGTGGTTAAGCCTTGGTGTAATAACTGGGAGTGCTTAACTGTATTTCTTAACTATCCTCAAGACATTAAAAAAGCCACTTATACTATTGATTATCTAAACAGTGTGTTTTGTACTGCGGTAAATAAGCGTAAGGTATCTTCCTCTGATCAGGCAGCATTTAAAGTAGTGTGCTTAGCAACCCAGTCGGCATCTAAAAAGTGGTTGATACTAATTCATAACTGAGCATCTGTACTAAGTCGTTTTAGGATTAAGTGTAACTTCCGTTTGGATTGATGCATATTTATCCAAACGGAAGTTACACTTAACTTGGATTGAACTCTTTTAAAAAGCCTCTTTCATAGAATATTAACAGAGGTAGACTTTACAGAAACTAACATTTTATTCCAAAAATTATCCCATAGTTGACAGTATTCTAAAGCGTAAGTTCGGAGGTCTTCTACAGAGTGCAGGTGCAGTGAGTGCGTGATTAATAGCCATAGATCATTTTCATGATAGTCATCTGAAGCTACTGTAGTTATATCAGAGGTAGTACCATGAACATAATAATAGCCATCTTTGGTGTTTATTCCAGCATTCTCAACAGCCTGTTTTAAAGGAGCTGAAAACGCTATAACTTGTTGCTCTGCAACTGCAAGTAATAAAAGTAGCTTTATATAATCATCATAAGCTTCTTCCAAATATATTCTCAGGTCGGTAGATTCTTCTGTATATGCGTGATTCGAATCAATTTCTGAACTTATGTTTAACTGCCCTAAGACTTTTTTGAAAAGACAGAAGTGTGAGTTAAGAGGAGTCAGGCCATCATTGGTCTCAAAAGAAAAACCAAACTCGTCTGCTATATTCAGTCCTAGCAAAAAACGAGGATACATTTTCACGGACGAATATATTTTTTTATCTAACTGCTTAGCTTGAAACTGTGCCATCAATAGAGCATCAGTAAAAATCTCTACAATACTATTCTCATACTCCAAATGTATATACTTCAATGTATCTAAGCAAATGCTATCCTGGTTAAGAGTTTGAATGATGTCATGCTTGAATAAATGATGTTCTGCGAGCTCTGCCTTAAGGTCTAAAACTTTGTCCTGATTGTTATTCCATAAGGATTCTGGGATGCTACTGCTAAGTAGGCTTATTGTATTTCGTCTGGCAATTTTCTCATCTAAATTATACAATATACACTCTCCTAATATTAATACAGACCTTTCTGTATACTTGTGAGTAAAAAATAAGATATAGCTTATTGTGCCAAGCTATATCTAGTTGTAGTGAACAGATTTTTACTGATTATACTTAGAACAGATTCAAAACTAAAGAGTTATTTTATGTCAAAAAAGCAACTAGATATTTTAAAAACTGCTAGTGAGCTGTTTAATGAGCATGGATATGTCAGTGTGGGTGTAGATAGGATCATACGTGAATCAAGTGTATCTAAGATGACTTTTTATAAGTATTTTCCATCCAAAGATAGACTCATACAAGAATGTTTGACAAATCGTGACAATCTTATAAGAAACAGCATCACACAAACTTTAAATTCACATAAAGAAAAAGGGATAAAGAAGCTTGAAATCTTCTTAAAATGGTATGAGAGTTGGTTCAACCAGAAAGATTTTTTCGGTTGTATGTTCATTAAAGCTACAGATGAATTTATGCATGATGTTAAGCTTAACTCCATAATAATCAACCATAAGATGTGGATAACTAATACTATTAAGAACATCTTAAAAGAATGTTCTATAGAAAACCCAGAACTTATGGCTGATCAAATTAGAATTATTTTAGATGGTGCTATAATTAATGAAACTACTTTTAGAGATGGAAAGTCTATTGTAAGTTCAGGGCTAATTATTAAAACTATGTTGAAAATATAGTGTTTTCAAACACCTAGTAGAGTTTCCCCTGCATTTACAACTAACATTAATGCTAGTATTACTAAAATAATGCCGCCTGTTTTTGTAATTAAATACAGTTTATCCTGAGCTTTCCAAAGGTACTTACTGGCCACTGAAAATAACTCAGCGTAACAAGAGTGGATAATGATTACTAAAAGGCAAAATGTCAAAGAAAGTAGTAGAAACTGTGGCAAGTAGGCTTGGTTAGAATCAATAAATTGAGGGAATACTGCCATAAAGAATAAAATAGGTTTTGGATTTGAAGAAGATGTAAATAATCCTTGCTTAAATAGATTCCAACCATCATAAGTTTTTGTAGTTTCTACATTATCTGTTGTAGATGTTATTTTTAGAGAGTTCCTTTTCCCAAGGAGCATTTTAGCACCCATATAAAGGATATAAATCGCTCCAATTATCTGCACTGTTAGAAATGCTTTTTTAGATGTAGCTATTAGTAGACCGATGCTTGTAGCTGAAACTATAGCTACTGCCAGCATGCCTAGAGATAGTCCTAGTATGCCGTAAGTAGTTCTCTTTCTATCGTAGGTGAGTGAGTTTGTAATACTGAGGATAACACCTGGTCCTGGACTTGCTATAGTAGCTGACGCTATAAGAAGATATATGACAATATTATTCATAAAAGATTATTACCATCTAGATATTTTTAGTTTGAAAAACGCTTAAACGTGCAAGCTGCCCTAACTACTAGCTTTGGTAGCTTGCATGTCCAAAAAGAATAGAGTGGTTGACTAAACATATAAGTATTTTAGGCTGAATACTATGAATAGACTATTAAACTTTATCAAAGAGCAAGCTTATAAAAAGCAATACGATTTTTCTTTGAAGAACTCACTATCTTTGATAGATTGACCATTTTCTTTTGCTACATCTAGGTGGTAGCTAGTAGGGCCTGCATACTCCCATTTTTTTCTAGGCACTTC
Organism: Psychrobacter sp.; assembly: GCF_030454045.1. GTDB lineage: Bacteria > Pseudomonadota > Gammaproteobacteria > Pseudomonadales > Moraxellaceae > Psychrobacter. Next base: position 65,657 of record NZ_JAKDJE010000005.1, read on the forward strand.
TAGGTTTATTGCTCTTTGAAGGTCATACTTTGATTCACTGCAGAAAAATCTCATAACAAATGCAGTACGACTATCATAGTCTCCATCTTCGAGCATCACGCTTTTATGAATAACATTTTTATCAAAAATAAGAGCATCCCCAACCTCGAAATCGTCTTGAACGGCGAAATGATCTAGTATCATCTTCATTCCGTCACTATTTAAAGGCTCATCTCGCATCTTCATGTAATCTTCTAGAATTAATCTGCTATTTTCATCATCCGTACTTTTCTCGACAATCTCAAAAACTGCTGGATCTACCTGCGTATACATGAATGAACCTGAGATTTTATCTCTTGGGATATACTTCATACCTCCATAATGGGGGGCACTAACTGGTATTAAAGGAGCCCAAATTGTGCAGCCAAAATCCTCTGCACGATGGTATCCAAAACTCTGTGTCCCAATATGATATGGAAATCCCTTATCTACCTTCTTCTTAAGTTCAAAAGCTAATGATTGAGCAAAGATCATTTTTCTTTGAGTTAACATACTCATAAACCCTTTAAAGCGATCAGACTGTATAAAGTCGATAACAACTGGGTCGTTTTCGAAGAGATCAAAGGCTAGTCGATTAAACCCGCTCTGATACTTATCAGTAGGGGCGTCTATCTGATCGTCTATTTTATTTTTAATATAGCTTATAAAATCCTTTGGATAAAAATTCTTAAGCAGTAAAAAACCTTCCTTTCTGAATTTTTCTTGATCTTTCAGACTTATCTCTAACATAATTTGCTTGTCCTTGCTTAGTTTTAGTTTATTGAATGATGTGGTCATTTGGAATTGAGATAAGCCTTTAGGTATATGAATCACGGTCTTAAACTGTAGTAAGATTTTAGTTAGTAAACACTACATACTATCCTTAAGTATTATGTCAATTGTATCTGTCTCAGATCATTCACTCTTTTTAGGATGTGCACTGATTTCAAGAAATAGCAATCAAGCAAGGAAAGTAGCGTAGATAATATCGAGCTATTACATAGCTATTGGATACTATTTGGCAAGATCTAGCCATTTGGATTACTATCGATTGAATGTAGGGCACGCTCTAGTCTCATTTTTCAAAGGCAGTAACAAAGTCTAATATTGAATATATTCGTTACAGACAAAAGTATAGACTAGATTTATTTCTTTGTATACAGACCTGTCTGTATTTTTATAAAATATGAGCATTCCGGTAGATTAGAATTAAATATCAAACCATTTTTTTAGAAAATATTTAATTATTTTACAACGAGTTATCTAAATTTTATTACTCTAGCATGTCGCTCGTCCATTACACCCACTAATGCACAAACATATCTTACTTGAGATATTTTGTTGACTTCCAAACAGCTGTTAGGTATAAATATAGCTTGTTAGACAGACAGGTCTGTATTTTTTGTAGTCATTTATTTGTTTCTCAGAAAGGAGTCCTGACTAGTTTAAGCCAACTATCATTATTTTTTAGCTAAATACTAAGCTTCGTAAAAGGAATATACGAGTATGTTATATGATAGTCCGATTAATTTAATGTTTGATGATATTTTCTTAAATTTAGATATTCTAGACCAAGAGTCGAAGCATAATATTTATCTAAAAATAGAAGGACTATCATTGACAGGTTCTATAAAAGTTAAATCAGCTGTATATATGATTGAACAACTAGAGAAGGAGGGAGTTTTAAAGAAGGGAATGACAGTAATTGAAAGTTCTTCAGGGAACTTAGGATTGGCTTTAAGTATGGTATGCGCCAACAAAGGGTATAAGTTTATCTGTGTATCAGATGTAAATATATCTCCTTTTAACGAACAATTAATCAAAGCCTATGGTTCTGAGTTAGTTATTATTGATTGTAAAGATGAAAACGGTGGCTATCTTGGAAGCCGCATAAAATACATCAAGACACTATTGGAAACTCAAAGTGAATTAATTTGGGTTAATCAATATGAGAATCAGAATAACGTCAAGGCTCACTATTATTCTACTGCCCAATCTATTTATAACTCATTTGCAAAAGTAGACTATTTGTTTGTTGGTATCGGAACAACAGGAACATTAGGTGGTGTGTCTTCATTTTTTAAAAAGTATTCTCCAACTACCAAGGTTATAGGTGTTGATACAACAGGCTCTGTCACATTTGGAGGTAAGCCAGGGAAAAGATTCATACCAGGGTTAGGAACAAGCTCGCCACCAGCTATTAGAAGGTTCTCAAGCTACGACGATATAATTTACATAAATGAGAATGAAACTATTTCAATGTGCCGAAAATTAGCAAAAAAAGGCTATTTTTTTGGCGGTTCTACGGGGACAGTTCTATCTGGTGTAGACAGATATTTGGATAAAATAGACGAAAAATCAGTGGTTGTTGCAATATCTCCTGATATGGGAGATAAGTATTTGGATACTATATACAGCGATAGTTGGGTTAAAGAAAAATTTGGGATGATCTTTTATGAATAATACACGAAATTTTAAGTTATTTACTTCGCAAGATGTAGAACCATGGATAGCTAGTAATGCTAAGAGGATTTTAAATATAGTAGAAAAAACATATTTACAATTTAGTCAGGAAATAGCTAGAAATCCCGATAGTTATTTTTTAAGGTTTCCTGATTCTAGTATAAATAGAATCATAGCTCTACCTGCTCATATTGATGACTCTCAACCTATAGCTGGTATTAAATGGATTTCCAGTTTTCCTGCCAATGTGAATAATGGACTTAATAGGGCTTCATCCGCAATTATTTTAAATGATAGAGTAACGGGATATCCTATAGCTTGCTTAGAAGGGAGTCAAATTAGTTCGTCTCGTACGGCAGCCTCTGCTACTGTAGGGGTTAAATACCTGCATAAGGGTCTGGAGATCAAATGCCTAGGAGTTATTGGAACAGGCTTAATTTCTCTTGAAACCGTACAGTTCCTGATAAATGTAGGATACAGAATTGATGAAATAAAAGTCCATGATAGAGATAAGTCTAGAGCTGAAGATTTTAGAGAGAAAGTAGAATCTATAGTTTCGAAGGTCTCGGTAAAAATTGCAAGTTTAGAGGATACGATCAAGGAATCAGACCTTATATTATTTGCCACTTCAGCCGTCGAGCCTTATGTTGACGATATGGCTTTATTCCGACACAACCCTACCGTCTTACATATGTCTTTAAGAGACTTAGCAACCAATATTATCAAAAACTCATATAATTTTTCTGATGATATCGATCATAGTATTAAAGCAGGATCTTCTTTACACCTTACCGAAATGGAAACAGGAAATAGGAACTTTATGGTTTCTGGTGCAGAGGGTCTTATAAAGGAAACTATAGAAATAAAATATAACAAACCAAGAATATTTTCTCCTTTTGGAATGGGTGTTCTAGACTTAGCTGTTGCTCGTGAAATCTATAAAGATATAACTCCTAGTTTTTCTACCGATCACTTTAATCCATAATATGAGGAGCAACCATGTTAAAGAAAAATAGCATTCGCGTAGATAACCCCGAACTGCAAGATAACTATTGGCCACCCGTAGATACTTATAAAATCGACAATATATCTCATTCGTACATAACCACTGAACTAGCCTTAAAAGATTATATTAGTGAGAATGACTCTTATGAGGTACGAGGTGAAAAAATCAATGTAGCTCTCAGTAATATATATTCATACATATATAATTATAAAGATAGTCCTATATATAATGAAACTGACTCCTTTTTAGAGACTAACTTTCTTAAAAAGAAAGTAGAACTTGAAGACCATTTTTTGAGAAATTGGTTGGATGTTAGCTTAAGCTCTGAATTTAAAGACCAAGAGTCTTTAGCTGTTTACTTTGAAGACGATTCGACTGGGAACGAGGGTATGAACCATTATTTCTTCGACTATGTAGCAGAAGAGATGTCTCGAGAAGCTATGATTCACTTTTTAAAAACTGAGATTTGTAGAAATGAATATGTAGATGATGAAGTTTCCCTACTAGTGTTTGGATTGCAAGGACAGATGAAAAAAGTGGCTGCATCAAACTTATGGGATGAATGCGGCTGTGGTGTGTTAAAGAATTTTCATACTTATTGGTTGAGACAGTTAATAAGAGATCTATCCTCATATGACGAATTTTTGACATGGAGAAGTACAAAACCGTGGTTCTTTTCCTTAACTTCAAATATTTTTAATGCCTTATTAACTAAACCATCTTTGAAGCTTGCTGCTTATGGATGTTTTACTACAACAGAGCAATGGGTTGAGTGTCATTTTGAAAAAATCATTAGAGGGATGAAACGAGTAGGTATCACATCTAATGATAGTTTAATATATTTTGATAAACATAAAACTATAGATCCTCATCATACATATGAGCTTATTGAGTCAGTCCGTAATCAAGTTCCCCAGCTAACTTCTGATGAGGTAGAAAAAATCCATTATGGAGCCAAATTAGCAATTAAAACGGCTGTAGAAGCTTACGATAGAATGTATGAATATTACAAAGGATTTTAATGATATTTCTATTATTACTGCCGTTAATCCTAAGCCTTTTGCTTATCATAGGATTTAAGAAAAGTGGTTTTGTATCAGGACTAATAGGCGTGTGTTCTACCCTCGTTATTAGTTACATGATGGAGTCCTTACAACTGGACTTAGGAGTCCTTTACAATTCTTTATTGAATACTATCATTCTTACATTAAGTGCATTCTTAGTTATCTTACCTGGCTTAACTCTGAATAATATACTTGAAGATCATGGGTACAACAGGAGCTTGCAAGGCTACTTAAAAGAAATGCCTATTGATAGAAACCATAAGGTTATGCTTCTGGTCTTTGGTCTTTTGCCTGCACTAGAGTCTATTACTGGCTTCGGTGTATCTCTAATACTAGCCGTGCCTGTTTTTATCTCTCTTTTGAAGCAAGAGACTGCTTTGAAAGTTTCTATGTTAAGTATGAATATCATGCCTTGGGGAACCTTGGGTTTAGCAACGGTTGTTGGTTCCAAAATTTCCAGTCAACCTATTGAATCTTTAGGTTTTCTCACAGCATGTATGAGTTTATTTGTATTTATTGTTTTAGGAGGAATCTGCTCATTCGTCCTCAATGAAAACGAAATAAAATACAAAAATTTTATCTTTGGCATCTCTATTGCTTCAACGATTTCAATATTATTAATGGTTTTTAATTATATGGGACAAGTGGAGATTGCTGGAGTACTCTCTGGACTGATAACTTTTCTAATCTTCTTTAGCTTCTTGTTAGTTAAGAATAATTCTAGTCTAATTTCTGAGTATAAGAACATATTGATGAATATATCTCCATATATTCTAGTGATAATCATTCTTGTTATTCTTAAAATTATAGTATCTCTTTTTCCTTATTTAATAGAGTCAACTACCTTTCATGGAGTGGGTGTCGATTTAGTTTTCATCAAAAGTCCTTTTTTAGCTATCGTGATAGCCATACTACTGATCATGAGCAAAAACAAATCAACTAAAATCAGTATTCCTATTAATAAAACAATCAAAGCTTGTTCAACTCTATTTGTGTTTATATTATTATCTCAGTTAATGAACTTTTCACAATTCATAGATGAAATTGTAGTTATTTTAAATAGTAATGAAAACTCATTTTTATACCATGTTTCTTCACCTTTGATAGGTATGCTAAGTGGCTTCATAACAGGGTCTAATCTTGGTGGGAATGCTTTATTGATGGATATGCAAAGTAGCTTAGGGGTAGTTTATAATAGAGAGCTTCTATTTTCGGCGATACAAAATGCCAGTGCGGGATTTGCAGTCTTTACTTCAGTACCTATTATTGTCTTGATACTGACTCTCGCAAAAAACACGCAAAAAAGCTCTTCCAGCATGGAGCAAGCGATGCTCAGGTTTGGCTTAAAATGTCTCGTTCCTATTTATTTTAGTATTGTTCTCGCTGTATTTATTATCGGTAACCTCTCTTTTTAACATGGTAGTCGTTTAATTAATAATCTCAAATTAAGATAGCCATGTATATGGAAAGCTTGAAAATATGGCTTGAAGGTTGTCAATATGTAAATACCCCATTCTTAATATAACCTCATTATAGAATAACTAAGCCACCCGTCTGTACTCAGCGGGTGTCATATTATCAAGTGAATCATGATGTCTCTCATTATTATAGACCTGTATACAAAATACAAAATATTAAAAGCTAATTAAAATTTGGGTAACGCAAACTGTTTATTATCGTATTGAACTAACATTAAATTTTCATACTCATTACATGGCTTGATATCTACATCTGATAGCGTTTTTATGCTGATAAAAAATCGATGAAAATACCTAATACCATAGTTGATCCACTGAATCTTTTCCTTATCGTTTAGTGGGCCGGTTAACATAGCTAGTGCTATAAATCGTCTTTCAAATTTTTGCCGATCCTTATCTCCAACTATTCTATAAGCTGGCTTAATTGGTATTTGATTAGATGGCCGTTTACAAACAAGGTTAAATTGACGATGATTGTTTAAGTATTGAACAAAAGAAACCATAGCCGTTATATGACCCTTATTCTTGATCAAGTACCTATCTATTTGAGCTTGTGACGGCGTTTGGCAGCCTCGTAAGCCATAGTGGTGGTATAAAATAATTATGGGTTGAAAGACCGTTCTAACAGAGCTTGGCTTGCTCTGACGACGCTTTTGTCTTTCATTTAAAAAACACAAGTATTCTTGCAGTATGCTTGGTGGATCATCATCAAAGGCGACGAACATTTCTTGGATAGCTGCTTGTGAAATAATAATTTGCTCTGTTGTATTATCGACAAAGATTTGACGAGTTTTTAAAAGCCATCCAAGTACAGGCATATTTTTTTGGACAAAGTGATTATCAAAGGTGTGAGTTATAATCTTATAGGAGGGTATCTTGCCCCATTGTAAGTCGCATTCTTTGAAAAACTCATCAAACCTGTATGCAGGGGCAACGAAGTTTCTTTTGCCCGTCCGACTACGAAGAAATTTACTAAAATCAGTGTAGCTTTGGAATATACTATGACTTAGTTGCTCTTCTAGCTCTCTTGTTGGGTTTTGATTTATCATATATTTTCAACTTCTCAATTCGTAATTGCATTCTTTCCCAAGAATTATTAACCGCCCTTGCTGACTTAGGTTTAGCAGATATCCTGTTTGCTTTAATTTGACGCTTTACAGCTGAAGGAAGCTCATTGTAGATAGGTAAAAAGGCTTTTGGTATGATAGGTCGCTTACCCAACCTAAAGCTATTTTGCGTTAAATTATTTTTCTTACAAGCTAATAGCCAGTCATCAAATTTGATTTTGAGCATCTGGTTGGCGTAGGCGATAAGCATTACTCTTTCCTCGTAGGATAAGTAATCAAACTTTAGCCCCGTTCTAGTTTTGCTTAGCCTAAGACCATCGATACCACATATACCAAGGGTTTCTACTAAATTTTTATAGATTAATTCTTTTTCTAAAGTACTCTTTCTTATGAGGTTGATGAAAAATAATGTCAGCTCAAACCAGTCACCAGAGGTTATTGAATGTCCAAAAACTATTGCTTGATTAGCGCTCAATACTTGTTCAGCCTTCAATTGAAACTCATAAGCATCTGAACCGCCCCGACTATATCGGAGACTTGATTGCTTGAGTCAGGCAGCTTTGTCT
>NZ_JAKDJE010000068.1 GCF_030454045.1 Psychrobacter sp.
ATCTAGTCATAACACTATGATTGTCAATTATTCTATATATGTCAACACACCCTAGATAGGCCATACATAGAGTCATTGGCAATTGATAATGCATCGTCTTCATCTTTAGCACGAATGATACCAACCAAGGGTCCAAACACTTCATTACAGGATAGATCCATCTCGCGAGTGACTTCAGTAAAGATATGCGGCGGTACGACTTGGCCTTCAATCTCACCACTGAGTATCATTTTCGCGCCTTCGTCCTGCGCTTTGGCGATTTTCTCTTTGAGCGATTTGAGTTGTTTTTCGTTGATGATAGGGCCAACGGCAGTATCTTGCTTATTAGGATCACCGACATTCAATGTTTTGACATGTGCCAAGAAACGCTCTACGAAGTCATCATATATCTCGTCTTCCACGATAACCCTATTGATCGCGATACAGATTTGGCCTTGATGCAAGAATTTACCAAAAGCAGCTGCTTTGACTGCTTGCTCAATATCAGCATCCTTGAGTACAACAAATGGGCTGTTACCGCCAAGCTCAAGCGCGACTTGTTTGATATACTCACCGCCATTTGCTAGCTCACCGATGTGCTGGCCTACTGAGGTTGAGCCTGTGAATGATACTAAGCTTGGCGCTTTGTGCTCGACGATGGCGTCGCCTATCTCGCTACCTGAGCCGACCACGACGTTTAATAAACCTTTTGGCAGACCCGCTTCTTCAAACACTTTTGCTAGTAGTAAGCCACCTGTCACTGGTGTGTCGCTTGCTGGCTTTAATACAACCGCATTACCAAGGGCTAATGCTGGTGCGATAGAACGCTGGGTTAAATGCAGCGGAAAGTTCCATGGGCTAATGACTGCTACCACTCCGATGGGTTCGCGATAAATGAAGTTTTCTTTGCCAGGAGTGTTAGAGGGGCGAATCTTACCGTGTACGCGGTTAGGAAAAGACGCTGCTTCAAGCGTGATGGCACGTGCCGAGCTAAATTCAACCATGGCTTTAATGCGTGTACTGCCCGACTCTTTGATCAACCAGTCAACGATTTCATCTTGGCGCTGATCTAGGATACTGACTACCTTATACATAACAGCTGCACGCTCAGCTGGCGTCGTTTTTGCCCATTTGGCTTGCGCTTGTTCAGCAGCGTTATAGGCTTCATCAAGCTGCTCTTTGGTCGCTTGCTGAATCTCTACGAGTGTCTCACCATTGTAAGGGTTAGTATCAGTATTAATGCTATCATCTTTACCTTTTTGCCATTCACCGCCAATGAACTGCAAATGAAAATCGCTATAGGCATTACTGCTATTATCATTGCTTGACATAATTATCCTTATTTCTGCTTTGTTATATAAAAATTTATTTTCAGTACTTTGAATAAAATAGTTGAAGCTGTCTTATAGGTAAGATACTCACAGTTATGGTTAAATCACAAGTTGACATAAATTAAAATCGAAAATTTATGATAACTGATAAGAACAAAACCCACCTTGATAGACGACTGGTCTAATGCTACCATAGCTCTTAATAAAAAAAGACGGTTTTTTCGGTAGGGAGTGTTGATAAAACGTAACAAAGATAGGTATATACCATTAGAATATGCTGTGAATTTAATGCTTGAACAAGCCTTATTGCTCCATAAATACGACTATTAAGAGAGAAAATTTTATCTATGTCTAATATTACTGATGCTACGACCACACCTAATACTAAAGCTCACCTACTTGCTACAGGCTACCAGCTAATAGCCAAAAAAGGCTTTACGGCTGTCGGTCTCAAGCAAATATTGGATACAGCAGGTGTACCTAAAGGCTCCTTCTATCACTATTTCGCCTCAAAAGAAGCATTTGGTGAAGCCATTATTCATCATTATTTTAGTCTGTACAAAACCCGTCTGAATCTTATTGACGCTCAAGATGTCACGGCGCAGCAAAAACTCTACGACTACTTCCAAAACTGGTACGACACCCAGCAGAATGGTTGTGATCATGAAAAGTGCTTGGTTGTAAAATTGAGTGCAGAAGTGGCAGATATGTCGGAAACCATGCGTAAAGCCCTTGATGCTGGCTACCAACAAACCACCTCATGGCTGGCTGAATTAATCAAAGCAGGTTGGACAGATGGCTCGGTTCCTCGTCACGACAATATCTCAGCTGAGAGTATGGCCAAGCGTTGGTACTTTGCGTGGCTTGGTGCCAGCCTAATGGCTAAGATCAGCCAAACGAATACACCCCTAGCGGAAATTTGGCAAATGACGACGACTCAGATGGGACGTTGATAATAAGATAATAAACAGTAACGTTCTCGGTATTACAGCCCCCCTAAATTGGGGGCTTATGTTTGCGCCCACACATCCTATTGTTATTTAAAAACCCAATACTTGATAAAAACGTTGTATGAGAGTTTTGTAATCATTTATAAACAGCCACTAGACGACTGGTCTAATTGGTGTACAATGCGCATCAAGCTTTAGAGCAAATGTAAAATAAGCATTGCTTACCACTCATTGTTTAACGTCAACATATTTGGCGGAACCATTTTTATCAACATCAGGAATTTTATGAATAACTTTCAATACTACAACCCAGTCCGCATCGTTTTTGGTGAAGGTCAAATCGAACAGTTATCAGACCTAGTGCCTACTGATGCTCGCGTTCTTATTACTTACGGTGGTGGTTCAGCACAGCGTACCGGTACTTTAGATGAAGTAAAAACTGCATTAGCGGCTAGCGGTAACCGTACCGTCTTTGAATTTGGTGGTATCGAGGCTAACCCAGAATTCACCACACTATTAAAAGCAGCCGACATGGTGAATGAGCACAACATCGACTTCTTATTAGCAGTCGGCGGTGGTTCTGTAATTGATGGCAGTAAATTTGTGGCACTCGTATCTTCATTAACTGAAAAAGATGGTACTGTCTCGCGTGATCAAGCTTGGGACGCGCTAACGGGTTATTGCAAGAACATCGATTCTGCTATTGACCTAGGTGCAGTATTGACCATCCCAGCAACGGGTTCTGAGATGAACTCAGGCGGCGTAATTAACTATAGCGAACGTCAAGCAAAACTGCCATTTGGTAACCCATTAGCCTTCCCTAAATTCTCAATTCTAGATCCAGTCAAGACACTGACACTTCCTGAACGTCAGGTTATGAACGGCGTTGCTGATGCATTCGTCCATGTGATGGAACAGTATCTGACTTATCCAGTCAATGCTAAAGTCCAAGATGCTTTTGCTGAAAGCTTGCTCAAAATCCTTATTGATGAAGGCCTAGTGGTTAAGCAAGATCCAGAAAATCTAGAAACACGTAAGAACATTATGTGGACAGCAACCATGGCATTGAATGGCTTGATTGGTACTGGTGTACCACAAGACTGGACAACTCACATGGTTGGTCATGAGCTTACGTCACTACACGCCATCGATCATGCACGTACCTTGACCATCGTGTTGCCATCAGTCATGCGTGAGTTAAAAGAAAGCAAAAAAGAAAAACTACTCCAGTACGCACGTAACGTATGGAACATCACTGATACTGACCAAGACGACGACACCATCATCGAAACGGCCATTGTCTATACTGAAAACTTCTTCCGCGAGCTTGGCTTGCCAGTGAGCCTAGAAGACGTCGACTTGACTGAGTCAGCGATTGATCCAATTATCAAGCAACTTGATGCACATAACATGGTCAAACTTGGTGAGCACGGCAAAAACGATTTAGACGTCTCACGTCGTATCTTACAGCGTGCTGTGACTAGCAAAGCCTCTTAATAAGCGGTATAGCAAGAACTGTCAGAAGAATTATAAGAAAAATCGCGACAGTAACAATACCTACATATCGTTATGCTATTTATAGTAGCTATTCAGTTCAATGCTGAGTAGTTACTACATCTAATACCTCTATAATAATGACAATGAATAACTATAAAGGAGTCCTACGATGAGCTTCGATAAAGAGCAGAATCAACAAATAAACCGTCAAATCAAACTTGCCAGCCGCCCGAACGGCGAGCCAACCGCTGATAACTTTGATCTAACAACCAGCGACATCCCAACGCCAAACGATAACGAGATGTTATTACGCACGGTATATCTGTCATTAGACCCATATATGCGTGGCCGTATGAGCGATGCAAAAAGCTATGCAGACCCATTAGCAGTCGGTGACGTCATCATGGGCGGCACGGTTGCTCAAGTGGTCGAGTCTAATATCGATAAGTTTGCTGTCGGTGATTTGGTCGTATCAAATTCCGGCTGGCAGGACTACAGTGTCAGTGATGGCGAAGGCGTCCTGAAACTGGACAAAAACATGGCAAACCCTTCTTATGGTTTAGGTGTGTTAGGTATGCCCGGCTTCACTGGTTACATGGGTCTGACCGATATCGGTAAACCACAAAAAGGCGAAACGTTAGTTGTCGCAGCGGCCACTGGCCCTGTCGGTGCTACGGTCGGTCAAGTGGGTAATCAATATGGTCTTCGCACTGTTGCTGTAGCAGGCGGTAAAGAGAAATGCGATTTCGCGGTCAACGAGCTTGGCTTTGATGTCTGTATCGACCACAAAGCTGATGACTTCGCTGAGCAACTAAAAGCCGCGTGCCCAGATGGGATCGACATTTATTACGAAAACGTCGGTGGGCACGTGTTTGATGCGGTCATGCCATTATTAAATGATCATGCTCGTATTCCCGTATGCGGTCTGGTCTCACAATACAATGCAACCGATCTACCTGATGGCAAAGACCGTCTAGGTCAATTGATGGGACTCATTCTCCGTCAGCGTCTCACGGTCAGAGGCTTCATTATCTTTGAAGAGTATGGCGACCACTTCCCAGAGTTCTTAGAAACCATGAGCAAATGGGTAGAGTCAGGCGACGTCAAAACCAAAGAATACATCGCTGATGGTCTAAACAATGCACCAGAAGCCTTTGTCAGTATGTTAAACGGTGATAATTTTGGTAAAACCGTGGTTAAGGTCTCTGACGTTCAGTAACTTATGTTAAATAATTGATTGTTAAATAATTGACGATAGGTAATAACTATTGTTAATAAAAACTTAACAACACAACTTGCTAAAATCACTACTGAAATTTACGTCTGAAGCAGGAATAATATTAGCGGTCATCAATTCTATTGATATGACTTGGTGCTTAAACCGAATCATTGTTGATAAAGACAAAAAACACATGACTTTTAAACACTTGCTTTACTCATATATAAACAATAAATAAGGATAATCATGAATATTTTAATGGTACTAACCTCACACGACCGTCTAGGCGATACTGGTAAAAAGACAGGATTTTGGCTAGAAGAGTTTGCAGCTCCCTACTATGCATTTCTTGATGCTGGCGTCAACGTAACCTTGGCCTCGCCTGCTGGCGGTCAACCACCACTAGATCCTAGTAGTGACACGGAAGACGCGCAAACCAAAGATACTAAGCGTTTCAAAGAAGACAAAGACGCTCAAGAACATTTGGCTAATACCAAAAAACTTGCTGATATGAAAGCGGAAGATTTTGATTCAGTTTTCTACCCTGGCGGTCACGGCCCATTATGGGATTTGGCAGTAGACAAAAACTCTATCAATCTGATTGAGACTTTTGTTAAGCAAGATAAGCCTGTCGCGTTTGTTTGCCATTCTCCTGCAGCACTTAAAAACGTGAAAGTTGACGGCGAGTACTTAGTAAAAGGCAAAACAGTCACAGGCTTTACCAACTCAGAAGAAGATGCCGTTGGCCTAACAGACGTAGTACCGTTCCTAGTAGAAGACGTATTGAAAGCTAATGGTGGTAACTACGAAAAAGCGGCCGATTGGGAATCGTTTGTCGTGGAAGATGGTTTATTGATCACTGGTCAAAACCCAGCATCCTCAGAAGAAGCGGCTACGCGCCTTGTTGCCAAGCTAAAAGGTTAATATCATGATTCGCTTACATCACCTTAATCAGTCACGTTCGTTGCGTACGCTTTGGCTCTTAGAAGAGCTAGGCGTGCCTTATGAAATTGTTAGTTACCAACGTGATGCCAAAACTCATTTGGCACCGGATTCTTTAAAAGCAGTGCATCCACTCGGTAAATCTCCGGTTATCGAGATGGACGGCCAAATTTATGCTGAATCAGGGGCCATTACTGAGTTACTGATTGAGCGATTTGCGCCCGAGCGTCTACGCCCTGCTACAGACAGCTCGGACTATGGATATTATCTACAGTGGATTGACTTTGCAGAAAGCTCGCTGATGTTGCCATTAATGCTTGAATTGTTTATCAAAAAAGCAGGCGTTAACGACAATGAGTTTTTGAACGATTATATTGATATAGAAAAAACCAGATTGTTTGAGTATCTGGATGCCTCAGTTGCAGGCAAGTCGTTCATCGTTGGTGATAAGTTGAGCGGTGCTGATTTTATGCTGTCATTTGACTTAATCATTCTTGCTAAGCGCCAAAAGCTTGATGCGTATCCAAATATCAGACAGTATGCCAAACAGCTGGCTCGTCTTGATAGCTATCAGCGTGCCATGCAGCTAGAAGCAAAGTATGACGAAACCATCTAACCTGATGCCTTAACTGACAGACCATTTTTTCGATACACAAAAACAGCTCTGTAAGGGGCTGTTTTTTATTCGTGTATGATTTTAAGTTTGTGTGACAGATTAGTAGGTCTGATGAACCATTACAACATAGTAAGCTTAGACGTTAAGTCAACCAAAAATGCCATTCAATATGGCCTGCAAATTACGTGTCGATGACAAAAGCACGATAAAAGTTATGATAAAATCCTTTCTGAATTTTTTGGGTTATCTTTCAGATACCATCAGTGAGTTGACTGGCTTTTCACGCTATAAATACCAATTACACTGACCTGACTCCCCGTCTGGCATCTGTCCTATATCACTCTATTTCCTTATACAGATTGTGGTACGCCCATGAGTAACGAATACCAGTTTAAGCCCCACGAACAGCCAATAATGGTGGGCTCTCCAGCCAATCCTGACCATCCGGCACGCCGTAAAGTATTTTATTTGCTTATTGGGATTTTTGTGGGTCTCACAGCCAGCTTCCAAAATGGCTTACTCGTTGCCAATCTGACGCAAATTCAGGGTGAGATGGGTCTGACACCAGTCGAAGGTGGCTGGATATCTGTCAGCTATAATATGACCAATGCTTGTATCACCGTTCTGCTGTACAAGATCCGTCAGCAGTTTGGGATGTCGCTATTTAGTAAGATTACGCTGTTTTTTTTATTAGCCGCTACGAGTTTGCAATGGTTGGTCAGCAGTCACTTATTGGACACGCCTAATATCCAAATCGAGCCTTACTATTTAGAGATTATCGCTAGAGGTCTGAGCGGTATGGTCGCCAGTGGCATGACCATATTGGGATTGTTTTATTGCTTGCAGGGTATGCCAACCGTTAAACGTACGAGTGGCCTTATATTAGGATTTGGCTTGGTACAGCTAGGTATTCCATTATCACGTGTCATCTCGCCCTACCTTGCCATTGACGGTCAGATCGAAAACTTATTTTTATTCCAATTTGGTTTGGCACTGATTTGTTTTGGCCTGATTAATATATTAGAGCTACCACCCGGCATTACAGAAAAAGTCTTTGAAAAGCTTGATTTTTTGAGCTTTGCTTTTTTTGCTAGCGGTTTGGCAGCGTTGGCTGTGGTGTTAGTACAAGGTAGGATTCTGTGGTGGACGACCCCTTGGCTTAGTTATCCATTGATGATTGCTATCGTCGGGATTAGCATCGCGTTATGGATTGAGACGCATCGCAAAAATCCGATGCTACAAGTGCGCTGGATGCGTAGCCGCAATATTATTGCCTTTATGGTGACGGGCGCTGTCATGCGGATTTTGCTATCTGAGCAAAACGTCGGAGCGGCAGGATTGCTCGCTAACCTCGGCTACGGTAACGATCAGCTGGTTACTTTTTATGCTGTTATTATAGCCGCCAGTGCACTGGCTTTGATTATTAGTATTTTTAGTACCAATGCGATGGATTTGCGCCGACCTGTTATTTTTGCCGTGGCATTGATTGCCTTAGGTTCTTGGATGGATGTTGGTGTGTCAACTAATTCAGCACCCTATATGTTTTATTTTAGCCAGTTTTTGATTGCCTTTGCTGCGGTCTATTTTATGGGGCCTTTGGTCTTTGAAGGGTTTTTGCGAGCTATTGCCAGTGGCCCTGCGTATATCATTAGTTTTTCAGTGATTTTTGGCATCTCCCAAACGGTTGGCGGATTGGCAGGCGCGGCAGCGATTCAAGCGTTCACCACCATCCGTACACAAGTACACTACGCAGATATGGTCAACTCTTTGAATTTGGGCGATCCTGCATTTAGCGCCCAGGTGGCTGGTACTCGCAATATGTTATCAAGTCAGACCACAGATACTGCACAAGCAAATATTACGGCAGTGAGTCAGGTCTTACAAAACATTCAGCGCCAAGCAACAGTTTCAGCATATAGTGATTTGTTTTTTTTGATGGCAAGCCTTGCCACTACCGTTATGATTATTTTGCTCATCAATTATTTTTATAACCGTTATCATAAGCGTAATCCCCTTGCAAACGAGCTCGCCGTCATTGCAAAAATGCGTGAAACAAAATAGTCAAGCTTATTACACTGGTAATTTTTTAACCCGATTTATTTATAGTCAGACCACTTTAGTATTTGCTTATTCATATTTAGGAGCACGTCATGAGCCAAGAAAAACCAAATGAGCTTAATAAAATACCTCAGACGTCAACTGATGCTCCAGCAACAGACACACGTACAGAGTCTGCTACGGCTCCAGTAGAGACCGCTACAAGCGCTACGCAAAAGAAAACGGATACATCCGAGATACAAGCAGCTACTGATACGCCTGATAGCGTGCGTGAGGATAACTCTGTAGAAGGCTCTATAGAAAATCAAGACGATGATAATGAAACGCCTATGCCGCCAAAAGAGCCCATCTCAAATACGGCTGGCTGGTCTCCCAAGAAAAAATCCTATCTAAATTTGGGATTATTGATTGCGCTGATTGTCATTGGTGTGGCTTTGATTTTATATGTTTGGAAACTGCCACCATTTACGCCTACGGTGCAACAAACCAATAACGCCTTTGTCAAAGGTCAAACCACTATTATTAGTCCGCAAGTTTCCGGCTATGTCACCGAAGTTGCGGTACAAGATTTTTCTCATGTGAACGCTGGAGATTTGCTAATAAAAATAGACGACCGAACCTTTCAGCAGCAGCTTGAACAAGCAGAAGCCAATACCGAAGTGGCTATTACCAATCGTTCTACCAATGATCAGGACACACAGTCGAGTCAGGCGCAAATCGAAGCCCGAAAAGCGGATCTATACAGTGCCAAAATCAATGTGGAGAGCGCTCGTGAAGATGTCAATCGCTACCAAGGATTAGATGCTATCGGTGCTGTATCCAAAGCAGAAGTGGCTCATATCAAAGCAAAGCTGGCTCAAGCACAGGCAAGCGTGCAACAGGCTGAAGCCAACTTACAAGCCGCTCAACAAAACCGAGAAAAAACCAGCGGCAGTCGTCCCTCACTAGATGCAAGTATCAAAAATGCGCAAGCGGGTGTAAAGCAAGCACAGATCAATCTAGATAACACGGTTATCACTGCCCCTGAGTCTGGTCAGCTGAGCCAAGTCAGTGTTAAAGAAGGACAGTACGTCAGCGCTGGCACCCAGCTTATGTACATCGTACCAAAAGGCATCTGGGTCATTGCAAACTTTAAGGAGACGCAAATCGCCAGTATGGCAATCGGTGAACCTGCGACCATTCATGTGGATGCACTTGGTGGTGCCAAGTTTACCGGTCATGTGAGCAATATCTCGCCTGCCACTGGTAGTGAATTTAGTGCAGGTGCAGCCAATCCTGCAACAGGCAATTACATAAAAATTGCGCAGCGTATTCCTGTACGAATCGACTTAGATCAAAATCAACCTGCACTGGCACGCCTACGTCCTGGTATGTCAGTGTCTGTGGATGTTAATACCGACACCAAATAAAATACTCAATGACATAAAAAAGCCACTCTAAACACCAAAATTGAGTTTTGAGTGGCTTTTTTATTTTTCACATGTATTAGGCGTTTTTGAATACTATGGAAGTAGACGCTTGGTCGTCCAGCTTTCGGTGCTCTCGCTGCCCTCACTATCTTGGGTATAGACAATACGATCGTGCATGCGATTGGCACGGCCTTGCCAAAATTCAATTGTTTCAACCGTAATCTCATACCCACCCCAAAACGCTGGCGTTGGCACTGTGGTGTTTTCTGGGTATTTGGCCTGAAGTTGCTCGAACGTTTTCTCCATTACTTCACGATTGGCCACTTCGCCACTTTGCGGCTGACTGACCCAAGCACCTATTTGGCTATCGTGTGGACGTTTTTGAAAATAGGCAGCAGATTTTTCAGCGTCAATTTTAGCAATACGACCGCTAATGCGAACTTGACGCTCAAGCTCATGCCAAAAAAACAGCGCTTCGGCATTGGGGTTTGCTGCAACGTCCTGCCCTTTCGCGCTTTCATAATTGGTATAAAAGACAATACCTGTTTCCGTGATTTCACGCAGCAAGACAATGCGGACGCTGGGCTTATTGTCTGCGCCGCAAGTTGCTACGCTCATCGCATATGGTTCTTGTACTTTTTGTGCGATCGCCTCATCCATCCAAGACTTAAAAAGCTCGAATGGTGACGTTGGTACTGACTGTTGATCGAGCTCGCCCTTTTCATATGAGAGGCGTTGGTCAGTAAAATCCATACTCATAGTCATATCCTGTTATAAAGTTATGGTGTATTAATTTTAGTATATCTACCTTCCCTAGTATTAGGTTGACTTATCCCAATACCGACTTGATCAGATCGCCCAAATCATTTGCCATCACATCACACTCTATTTCATCATCTGACTCAACCATTACTCGAATCATAGGCTCAGTACCTGACTGACGAATGAGCAGACGACCCCGACCTTCTAACGTTTCTTTTGCTTTGTCAAAAGCGTCCACCAATTCTTGATGCTCAAAGGGATCTTGCATCTGAGACAGACGTACATTAACCAGCTTCTGTGGTAACACATCAAACCCTTCAACAAGCTCACTTAGGGCACGTCCTCGCGCTTGCATCACGGCAAGGACCTGCAATCCTGCGATAATGGCATCGCCTGTGCGGCTTTTGTCTAGGCACAGAACATGTCCAGATGGCTCACCGCCTAATATCCAACCATTGGCCTCCAAGTCCTGCATGACATAACGATCACCCACTTTTGCACGAGTGAACTCAATATCAGCTGCTGTCAGCGCCAGCTCCAGTCCCATGTTACTCATAAGGGTACCAACAACCCCTGATGCTTTTGTTTTGCCTTGAGTGGCAAGTACATACAAAATACCGTCACCGTCGATTAGCTTACCTGTCTCATCGACCATCACAATACGATCGCCATCCCCATCTAATGCGATACCAACATCTGCTTCATGCTCAAGCACCGCTTTTTGCAGACTTTCAGGATGGGTAGAGCCACACTCAGCATTGATATTGATACCGTCTGGAGTGTTATTGATAGCGATAACATTAGCACCAAGCTCCCGCATGACTCTAGGTGCGACGCTATAGCCTGCACCATTGGCACAATCAACCACTATAGTTAGATAGCTAAGATCATACTGATATGGGAAACTGCCTTTGCAAAATTCAATGTAGCGACCTTTTGCATCACTAATGCGGCGGTTTTTGCCCAAATTTGCTGGATCAAGAATCGGCATCGCTGCTTCTTTACTATCCGTGTCATTTATAATCGCTGCTAGTTTTTCGTTGATGGCACTCTGCATCTCATCGCTAATCTTTTTACCATTACCCGAGAAGAACTTGATGCCGTTATCATAATAAGGATTGTGCGAGGCTGAAATAACCACGCCAGCATCGGCATTGAAACTGCGAGTCAGATGGGCAATCGCTGGTGTTGGCAAAGGACCAAGCATATAAACATCAACGCCTGCAGCATTGAACCCTGCTTGCAAAGCACCTTCAATAACATAACCTGAGAGACGAGTATCTTTGCCAATGACTACACTCGGTTTGCGCGTAGAATTTTCGTTTGCCTCTATGAGCACAAGCCCCGTTACATAACCCAGTTTTAAGATAAAGTCAGGTGTAATCGGCAACTCACCAAATTTTCCACGAATACCATCAGTGCCAAAGTAACTCATTATTTGTATTCCTCAGTTCTAAAAATAAAAGGCCAGACATATATGTAGGCAATATTATTATTGTAATAATCTGCTTTTATATTTTACAAAAAAAACAGCCAACAATAACAGAGCATTGTTGGCTGTTTGTATCTCAACGTCGCTATAGCTCTGCAATTGCGTCAATTCTGACACAATACAAAGCGGTAAAACGCCGCTTAGCTTACACGATAGTTCGGTGCTTCTTTTGTGATCTGTACATCATGCACGTGTGACTCTTTCATACCTGCTGAGGTCACTTTGATGAACTGTGGTTTTGTACGCATGTCCTCAATCGTGGCAGATCCAGTATAACCCATTGATGAGCGCAAACCACCAACCAATTGGTTAACAATACCAGCCACAGGACCTTTATAAGGAACGCGACCTTCAATACCTTCTGGTACTAACTTCTCTACCCCATCTTTGGCATCTTGGAAATAGCGATCTGATGAGCCATTTGAGCCTGACATCGCACCCAAGCTACCCATGCCACGGTACGCTTTATAGTAGCGACCTTGGAACAGCTCGACCTCACCTGGTGCCTCTTCAGTACCAGCCATCAGTGAGCCTACCATGATACATGACGCGCCAGCAGCAATTGCTTTTGCCATATCACCTGAATAGCGAATACCGCCATCAGCAATCAATGGAATACTGTTTTGCAAGGCACTTGCGACATTATCGATGGCTGAGATTTGTGGCACACCAATACCTGCAATGATACGAGTGGTACAGATAGACCCTGGTCCGATACCCACTTTTACGGCGTCAGCGCCTGCATCACGCAATGCTTTAGCGGCATCGCCAGTGGCGATATTACCACCGATAACTTGGACATTTGGATAGTGTTTTTTGATCCAAGACACTTTTTCGATCACGCCTCTTGAGTGGCCATGCGCCGTATCCACTACGATGACATCAACGTCAGCAGCAATCAATGCTTCAACTCGTGATTGTGTATCTGCGCCTGTACCAACGGCAGCACCAACACGTAGACGACCTTTCTCGTCTTTACAAGCATTTGGGTTATTTTCAGCTTTGGCAAAGTCGTTAACGGTAATCAAGCCGCGTAAACGAAAGTTGTCATCGATAACGATCACTTTTTCGATGCGATGCTCATGAAGCAATCTTTTGATGTTCTCGTTGCTCTCACCTTCATGCACAGTGACCAGCTGCTCTTTTGGTGTCATGATTTGACTAACAGGCAATGCCAAATTGGTCTCAAAACGCCAATCTCTGTGCGTCACAATGCCAACAACGTTGTCTGTACCCTTTTCTACCACTGGTACACCTGAGATATTATTATCTTGCGTCAAGCGTAGCAATTCACCAATCGTCATCTCTGGATGTACTGTAATCGGATCTACAACGGTACCCGCTTCAAACTTTTTGACGCGGCGTACTTGTGTGGCCTGCTTTTCGATGTTCATGCTCTTATGCAAAATACCCATACCACCAAGCTGAGCCATCGTGATCGCCATTTCAGACTCAGTGACGGTATCCATAGCAGCAGAGATCAGTGGAAGATTGAGCGTGATGTTTTTGGTCAAACGAGTAGACAGATCGGCAGTTTTTGGCAGGACTTCAGAATAGGCTGGCAATAATAAAACGTCATCAAAGGTTAAGGCTTCATCGACAATTCGCAACATACAGACCCCTAGTGGTGGTTATTTTGGTGGGTAGGAGCTCAGGGTTAGACGTATTAGCCGCCGCAACTGCCTAGGCAGTGCCGACTCATCGCTGACCACTCAGTTATCCTATAAAAATAACGCCATATTATAACAAATAAGCACCCCTCTGACATACTATATTTGTCAGATTATTTTACACAAATACATCTTTTACATCTTTGTCGATGACAAACATGCACTGCATAGTTAATGACGCTTTTTTATAGCGAATGATTCTCTCTGAGCGTTAAGGATTTTCTGTTAACGTAAAACGTTCTGTCGGTAAATACTTATTCTGCTGCTTATGCAAGTAGCCAAGCATCTGCTCACGTACTTCACAAGCGAGCGTCCATGCTTCAATGGGGCCTACTGAGGCAACAGCGCCGCGCAACTGGATCGTATTTTCGTTAACCTCAACCACAAAGACTGCAGGCTCAGTTTTATTGTCCCATAGCTCATTATCCTTTGTCACTGATATAAACTGTTGGCGAATGGCCTCAATATCTGCACCATAGTCGATGTATAAAAACACAGGACAGGTCTGATGCACTTCGGTATGAGACCAGTTCTCTACTTTTTCGGTAATCAACTCACGCATCGGCACGATTAGTCGGCGTTCATCCCATGTTTTGAGCACCGCATAAGTGTACCTCAAATCTTCGACAGTACTAAAATTACCATTCATAATCACACTATCGCCAATCCGCACAGGCTGCGTTACTGCTACCTGTACCCCAGCAATGATGTTACCCAATATGGGCTGAGCGGCGATACCAATGACCACACCTGCAATACCCGCTGAGGTCAGTAAGGTTTTACCAAGACCTTCCATATTGGCAAACTCACTCAGTCCTATCCAGATACTACCCAATATCATGACAAAAATGAAAACGCGGCGGAATATCGACACATAAGTGCGACGACGGCGCACTTTATCAAAATGCTCTTCTCCTAGGTTTTCAATCTGCATGTCTTGATAACGATTGGCAAAAAAGTTAATAACCCGTATACCAAGCCACATGGCGCTAAATACCAGCCCAATCCAAATAAGGGGGCGAATTGATGAGGCCACAGCATCGAGGTAAGGAAAGCCGCCAGAAACCAGCGTAAAGACGAGTGAAAAACTGATGGTAAAGGTTAGTGGCACAGTCAGTTTGCTGACCAAATCCGCCACTCCTTTGGTACTGCCAGCGTATCTGCTGTACTTCTCATCATCAATATAACGACTGATGATTTTTTCTGCACCTTTACTGAGTATCCAACCGACACCCATAGTCAGTAAGAAAAACAGTATCAAGGATAAAAACTCCCACAACGCAATCCCAAAGAACTGTAACTTTAACCAAGTGGGCAGGTAACGCTCAAACTCTGCTGGATGGTACTGCTCATAAAGATTTTCTATATTATCAACAGTTTGTGCAGAGAATACCCACATAGGGGTATCATCACCTACACGCACCCGCTCCAAATAAATAGGCACACGGCGTTCTCGATAATCAATATAGCCAAGCTGAATAGAGCGTCTAGGGATACCCATAATACTACTGTCATTACCCAGTGGGGGTTCGATCAGACCATCAGGACGATCGGGCATATCATCGAATACGTACAACTCCTTTTCAGACAGCAAAAGATCAAGCTGCTTTGTCAGATCGATTGAGCGGCTGCGCTGGTCTTGCTCATCGATCAAGTTCATATTGAGCGCATACGCGGCCAAATCATACTGCTGCTTCATGACCGCAGATTGAAAAAACTCTAAAGTTGCAAGTGGCGTTGCTAGATTTGGCGGTGTAGATAGTGGTGGTAGCCCAACATTGAGTTTATCGAGCAGATAATAATTTTCGCTATACTCGCCTGTCAGTCCTATATCACCTTGCAATGTTCCCGCTTGCTGTACTGCCTTGCGCTCAGTGGGATCAAACATCTCCTCAGCGATACCTGAGAGACTGATGTTCTCATCTTTGATTGTATTGATTTGCTGAACGGTATATTCAGCCAAATTATCAGGCTTAGTCGCTTGTGTACGATTTTGTGCCTCTGCCGTTTGCGCATCTATACTAGGGGCTGTATAGAATTGAGAAAACATTGAAAAAAATAAGCAACACCTTACT
>NZ_JAKDJE010000123.1 GCF_030454045.1 Psychrobacter sp.
GCTGGTATCATTAATTCCGAGCTTAACCTATGACTTTTGCAAGAGGTCTAATATAGATTAGGGTCTCTATATATATTTGTTTAAACTTGCCCAAATAACATTACGCCATGTATTAATGAAGGGCCTAAGAATACCATAAACAATCCCGCTAAAATCATTGTTAAACTAGCTATAACGCCCTCGTCCTCATTGCGCTGACTTGCCCGGGCTGTACCAAAACCGTGTGATGCATTACCAAATGCGATTCCATTTGCAAGATGTGAGCGAATACGAAAAAAAGTCAAAATCATATCCCCTAAAATCATTCCCACCATCCCTGTGATCAAAGTAAACAATGAGACTAAAGAGGAAGATCCGTGAATTTTTTCAGATAAGTCTAACGCAAATGGTGTCGATATTGAACGGGCCATCAAGCTATAGGTCAAGGTCTTATCAAAGTGGAACAAACCAGTGAATAGGTATATGCTTAAGACTCCCACCACCATCCCGACAGTTATGGAAGCGGTCAAAGCCAAAGCATGTCGACGTATTAAACGACGATATTCATAAATAGGTATAGCAAACGCAACCGTTGCGGGGGCAAGTAACTGCACAATCCAAGCTGTATCTTTCCAATAAGTATCATAAGAGATATTAAAGATAATCATTAATGAAAGCGTTATTACTGGAACCGTGATAGCTGGGTTTAGCCAAGATTTTCGATAGCGCACATAGATTACTTTAGCCATATAATAAGCAGCTAATGTCCAAATGAGACAAAGGATTGACCAGACATTCATTGTAAATCCTCACACATTATCATTATTTTTTAGGTTTAATTGGGCTTTATGAATCTGATGTCGATACAATCTACGTTGCAAACGGTGCACCATAATAAAGGTTAATGCTGAGCTTAACATCACCATCGCGGTACTTAAGATAATTGTCAGCATTAATTGCCAGCCCTTACTGATAAATAGCGCCTTGTATTGAAGTATTGACATCATAAGTGGGATAAACATTAATACTAATTCACCCAAAACAAATTTTGCCCCCAGTCTGACCCAGTTAACCTTGATAGCACCACTCATTAATAAGATCAGCATTAAAGATACTCCTAAGACGCCTGAGGATACGGGTAAATGCAATAACTCAACCAATATCGCAGCACAATACCAGACAGCTGCGATAATAGCGCATTGCATAAGGACATGAAGCCATGATTGGCCATAGAACCTTTGAAGTGCCAGTTTTGTTTTAGCTAAAAAACAGGAGGATAGACGAAGATTAAGATTACGCATAATAGTTGTTGTTTGTTGATTAGAGACTACTTATTATAAAAATACTATAGTCATAAATTATGAATTATATTTTTATTTTTATTCCCAATTTCTATAATAAATTTCGTTCTTTCTCTTAAATGTGGTCTATTATTTATGATAACTTTCAAGCAATTACGCTGCTTTGTGACAGTCGTAAAAACAGGTGGGTTTCTTCAAGCCAGTATCCAACTCAATTTAACTCAACCCACCGTTACCAAATCCATCAGTAACCTTGAAGAATATTTAGGCGTAGCTCTGTTTGATAAGCCGTTGACTCATAGAAAAAAGCGGCTAGTTAATTTAACGGAAATTGGCGAACACCTCTATATTCAAGCAGTGGATATCTTACAAAAGGCAGATAATCTTGAACAAACAGTAGTAGATTATCAGCAATTAATAGGTGGTAAGTTGCGTCTAGGGATTTCACCGTTAGGCAGTGAAATACTAAGCAAAGCTATTTTTAACTTTTACCAAATGCATCCTAGTATAGAAACCTCACTTATCGAAGATGGTGCTGAGTCACTTAAGCAGGCCCTTCTAGAGGGGCAACTTGATGTGGCAACATTGATGAAGCCGATTGACGATGATTTTGACTACTCGTCGATATGTTGCTATCCAGTGGTGGTCGTAGCAAATAAAAACCGTATGGGTAAGCGAAAAACGAAGGTAACACTTAAATCACTATCAAATGCACCCCTAATTTTATTTACCTCCAATTCATCATTTACTCCAATGATTATAGAAAACTGTCAATCACTAGGTTTTGAACCTAATATTATTTGCCAAACCAATCAGTGGCACTTGCTTCTTGACATGGTAAAACAGGATATGGGCGTGACTCTTTTGCCTCAATATTATACTCAAAAGTTGGATTTAACAGGATTAGTCTGCTTGCCACTAACCCAACCTCAGTTAAAATGGGAGCTTGTCATGGCTTGGCGTCGTCATCGCTTGCTTACACCAAGTATGCGAGCTTGGCTTGATAACATAAGAAAAAATATATAACTAGGCCTTGATAATGCTTTGGCTGTAACAGGGCATAGGTTATACAAAACAGAGGTGATTGAATATTTAAAAGCAGGTTGGCAAGGTTTAGCGAATGTACAACTTGCGACATTGAATTGGGTAGATTGGTTCAATAAAAAGCGTATACACAGTGCATTGGGCTATGTATCGCCTTTTGAGTTTGAGAGCCTTTCCTAAAAAGTGTGTATAGTCTAATCCAAATAAAACCGATACAACCCTATTAACAATTGCATTTAATGAAATAAACGATGACTTATTCAATAGACTATCGCAAACAGGTACTTTCTAGCATCATTGATGGTATGACCATACGAGAAGCTGCGCTATTTTATGGACTTAGCACCAGCACCATTCACAGCTGGCAGAAGAAATTAGCGCCTAAAACAACCAGAAATAAAGCACCGACTAAAATACCTGATGACGCATTGATTGAAGACGTAAAAAGATACCCAGATGATTATAACTATGAAAGAGCTCGTCGCTTGAACTGTAGTAAAACGGGCATCTTTAATGCTTTAAAGCGTCTTGGTATCAGTCAAAAAAAAGACCTTGGAACATCCAAAAGCGTGTCCGATAAAAAGAGCGATATTCCAGAGTAGGCTTGATCGCTTTACGCAGCAAGGCTATCCCATTGTCTATATGGATGAAAGCGGCTTTGAGGCTGAAACCATTCGTTCTCATGGCTATGCACCGATTGGTAAACCCTGTATCGATAGCTACAACTGGCAAGCAAAGAAGCGTACTAATGTCATCGGAGCTCTCTATGAAAAGATGCTATTTGCGCTTGATTACTTTGAGATGAATATCAATAGCAATATATTTTATGACTGGTGTAAGTTCACACTTATTCCAAGTCTTAAAACTAAATGCGTGATTGTCATGGATAACGCTCGGTTTCATAAAAGCAGACGTATCCAAAAACTACTCAACAGACATGGCCATCGTATTCTTTGGCTGCCGCCGTACAGCCCTGATCTAAACCCTATCGAGAAAAAATGGGCACAGGCTAAGTTTCTACGCCAAGGATGGATGGAGAATAATCTACCTAAACTGTTTCATGATATGGGCTGTATCGATTTTATAAAAACTTAACTATATTACCCAAAAGCTCGCTGAAACAAAGCGTCAGCAAAATAATATTATCAACATTATTAACCAACTTGATGCACATCATAAGGTTTTAAAAGATATAAAGATGCAAAATACGGGTTGTCTTTCTAAAGTTGAATGGGAAGAAAGAATAGCGGAGCAACTGTTAAAAAACGATAAATATGAATTAGTGTTAGTCAGCTCTTAAAAGTTTGGCTATACACTCATCCCAATAAGGCGGCGCCCCATAATAGTCTTCCATAAAATCTATAAAACACCTGACTTTGTGCGGTAGTAGTCTTCTATGGGCGTAGATGGTGTATAAACCCAAAGCCTCAGGTTCGATTTCCGGCAACAATACTACTAGCTTACCCCTACTAACGGCTTCGCTGACAATAAACGTCGGTTGCAATACCAAACCTGCACCTGCAATAGCGGCTTCCACCAATACATCGCCGTTATTACTCCGAAACTCGCTACCTTGCTTGAGGTATTTTGCTTTTAACAATTGGTATATTTCTTCCTTAGCGTCCATGTTCATATAGCTGTAGTGTAAATAGCGATGATTCACTAAATCTTCAGGTTTATCGAGTGTGCCATGCTTTTTCAAATATTCAGGCGACGCGCAGAGAACCACACGAATAGGGGCGACTTGCTTGGCAATAAGTGAGGAGCTTTTCAGCTTCCCGATACGCAAAGCGACATCAAACCCTTCCTCAACGATATCGACTTTACGATCAGTCAATTGTAGATCGACAGTCACCAAGGGATAACGCATCTGAAAATCAGTGATTAACTGTGCCATATGCCTTAGAGCAAATGAGACAGGCGCACTTATGCGCAACACGCCTTTAGGGTTCTGTTGTAAGCCACCCAATTGTGACTCCATGTCATCAATGCTAAGTAAAATCTGCTGCGCATGAGCGAAGTAATGATTACCAGCTTCGGTAAGGCTGACTTTACGAGTAGTACGATTAAGTAAACGACTGTTTAGCTGTTCTTCCAGCTTAGACACATACTTACTCACCAATTGCGGTGAAAGTTGCAAAGTATTTGCCGCCGTAGTAAAGCTGCCTTCGATCACCACTGCTACAAAGGCGCGCATCGCATCGATTCTATCCATGTTAACTCCTACTTATATTTAGCCATTAACGCTATTATCAATGATATGTTGTTAATCATCCAATATTATCTATCTTATTCTTTTGCTGCATTGATAGTAAAGTATATTTATTCCAACAGACTAGGGGCTGTATAGAATTGAGAAAACATTGAAAAAAATAAGCAACACCTTACT
>NZ_JAKDJE010000069.1 GCF_030454045.1 Psychrobacter sp.
TGCTCGCTTGTGTCTTTATCTGGTTGCCCCTGATTTGAATTCTATACACACCCTAATGTATTTGCATCTGTCAGAGCCAGATTGGGCAGGTGGTACGCCGTATAGCGATGAGTTCCGTCAGCGTGTCCGTGATGCGTTCGATCAGACCATCATCGCGGCGGGTGGCTATGATGCGGACAAAGCTGAGAAGAACATCAAAGCAGGCTATATCGATGCGGTAGCATTCGGTCGTGACTATATTGCCAACCCTGATCTCGCTGAACGTATCCAAAAAGGCGCACCGCTCAATGAGCAGCATCCAGAGTCTTTCTATGGTGGCAGCACGGTTGGCTACACTGATTATCCGTTTATGGATCAGGCGCAATAGTTTATTTGTCGGTTCTGCTGACTAAATAGCTAAATTATGCTTCATAAAAGCCCTCTGACTATTGATAGTCAGAGGGCTTTTTTGTGCTTCTATTTTCATTATGTACCAAAATTCCCCGTTTGATAATCACGAAAAGTTTGTCGTAGCTCATCTTGGGTATTCATCACAAAGGGGCCGTGACCTGCGATAGGCTCTCCGATAGGCTCACCACTTAACAACAGTAGTTTGGCAGGAGTGTGTTCATCGTTATCGGTAGAATAGGTGAGCTCAATAGTATCGGTAGCAGCATCAGATAAAGGTACAGGTTGAGAATCTACAGATGGTTTAATCGGCACTGCAAACTGAATCAGATTGCCTGCACTGATAGATGTGCCATTGACCAGTATTCGGCCTTCTTGTACGAGCAGTAACGTATTGTGCCTGCGGTATGCAGCGCGATATCCCACATGTTAACTGGCGTAAAGGTATCTGCACTGCCAGCAACGCCGTGCCAGTCGCCTGCAATGATAGCAACGTGACCGATCACGGTTCGCTCATCGGCGTCACTGTAATCCATTAACTCGATAATAGGCATCTCAGCACGTTTGATGAACTGATATTTGGGATCAGTCAGCTTATGCGCGCTTGGCAGATTGACCCGCATTTGCACCATACTGAACACACCGCCGCGCTGACCAAACGCCTCAGAATGGAACTCTTCGTGCAGAATACCGCGACCAGCGGTCATCCATTGCACATCTCCTTCCAAAATATCCTCGCGTCCACCGATAGAGTCAGCATGACTGATCTCACCTGAGTACGCGAGGGTGACGGTCTCAAAACCTTTATGAGGGTGTTTGCCAATGCCATGTGGCTGCGTCTGATAATCAGGGTTTGGTGCAAATGTCGTCGGCTCGCCATAATCAAATAGTAAAAATGGATCGGTATGACTGTAATTGAAGTCTGGTTGGTCATCGACATAATTGATCAATGTTTTCACAAAAAATCCGTCACCGACCCAATGTGGTGCTTTATCACCATGAATCTGTTTGATTGGGCGCATCGAGTACCTCGCAATTCTATCTAGCATAAATAACAATAAGTGAATATTATACTATAATTCTATAGTATAATGAACTTATGTTGTTTCTATTTTATGGTGGTGATATGACAAGTAGTCATCAGACCACCTCGCCACTCACAAAGCCACTGGCCCAAGCCCATTGGAAGTTATAACCACCAAGCCAGCCTGTTACATCGAGCACTTCGCCGATGAAATACAAGCCATCTTGTAGATTGCTTTGCATGGTCTTTGAGGATACCTCATCGGTTTTTACGCCGCCGCGGGTGACCTCGGCCGTGCGATAGCCTTCAGTACCAGACGGCTTGAGCTGCCAGCCATTGAGAGTAGTACCCAGATCGCTTATGCGCTCGTCTTTGATATTGGCAAGCTCGGTATCTTTGATATCGTCCCACAGGTGAGCTTGTAGTGCTGCCAGTAGTTTTTTGGGTAGCGCGTTGTCTGTGTTTTCTGCCAACACAGTACGGATCAGCTGGCGTGGATGGGATTTTTTGCGGGCGAGCAAAAGATCGGTGACATCCACATCAGGTAGCAAATTAATACTAATGGTCTCGCCAGTATGCCAATAGTTTGACAGTTGGAGCATGGCAGGGCCAGAAAGCCCGCGATGGGTAAACAGTACAGGCAGCTTGAAAGAGATACGCTCATTGCTGGCAATGACTGGTAGGCTGATGCCTGCTAAGCTACGAATCAGCTCGCCTGTTTTGTCCGTAAAGGTAAAGGGCACAAGACTGGCATCCGTTGGTATCAGTGTATGCCCAAACTGCTGCGCTAGTTCATAGCCAATGCCGCTTGCGCCCATCGTTGGAATAGACAAACCACCAGTGGCTACCACTAACGACTCACAACGATAGCGCGTCTGTGACGATTGACTTTCGCTTGCGACGTCTTTTTTGCCGAGCTTTTTGCGAGTGGTGAGCTCAAATCGATGACTGTCGTTTTGCGCCAGACTCTGTACATGATCAATCTGAGTGCTGAGCTTGACGTATACGCCGACAGCGGCGCATTCATCGAGGAGCATGGTGAGGATGTCTTGGGCAGAGTCATCACAAAATAGCTGACCATGCTCGCGCTCATGGTAGGAAATCTGATGCGCCTCTACCATGCCGATAAACTCCCAGCTCGGATAGCGGCTCAGCGCCGACTTACAAAAGTGAGGATTGTCACCAATAAAGTGCTCAGGCTCCACAAAGTAATTGGTAAAGTTGCAGCGGCCACCCCCCGACATCAAAATCTTTTTGCCCGCTTTATTGGCATGATCTATGACCAAAACGCGACGCCCACGGCGACCGGCGGTGAGCGCACAATACAATCCTGAAGCGCCAGCGCCGATGATGATGACGTCATAGTGAGTAGAGAGTTGTGCATTGCGGTGGTTCGTCATGGCGGTCTCGTAAAACAATCATTTAAAAAAAGGAACAACCACACCAATGGCTGATATTAGTCATGCCTATCGGATGTGCTGTCTAAAGCGGTATTGTAGGGTAGCTATTGTCCATATTTCATTTGAGGTTACAAGGTTTAAATGTGCTATCCGACAAGCTGTGAGGTGACAGCGATGTATAAACGACGAAGCGGATGATGACCTGATAACGTGTCACAATCCTTATCATCCGTGTCCAAGTATACAGCTGTGCAGCGAAATTGTTATGATTGGCTGATGATGTCTTGCAACCGTCTCGTTTATTTGTCAAACTATCGCTGAGTATCACGCATTATGGAAGATGACTCTTATTGTCTGCATAGGTGATCGTTATAGACGATTTTCTGTGTAAGTCATGATAATTAAAAAGGAACCATACTATGACCCAGAAAGCATTTCCAATCTCCGCCGAGTTCATGGCTGCCGCCAACACCACCCCTGAAAAATATCTTAAAGACTATCAGCAATCTGTCGAATCAACCGACACAAATGAGGCTTTTTGGGCGAGCCGTGCTGAGCTCATTGACTGGATAAAAAAGCCAACCAAAGTCAGCAATATCAATTATGACTTAGACGATTTCAGTATTAAGTGGTTTGAAGATGGCGAGCTGAATATCTCCGTCAACTGTCTTGATCGTCACCTCGAAAAAGATCCATACAAGCCAGCTATTATTTGGGAAGGGGATCACCCTTCACTACACAAGATTATTTCTTTTAAAGAGTTGCACGAAGCCGTTTGTCGTCTTGGTAATTCATTACGCAAGCTTGGTGTTGGCAAAGGCGATCGGGTCACGTTGTATATGCCAATGATACCAGAAGCCATGGTCTCGATGCTGGCATGTGCGCGTATTGGTGCGGTGCATTCTGTGGTATTTGGTGGGTTTTCTGCTGAGAGTCTGGGCAATCGTTTGATAGACAGCCGCTCAAAAGTCGTTATTACGGCTGATGAAGGTTTACGTGGCGGCAAACATACACCGCTCAAAGCCAATATCGATCATGCACTAGAAATGGATGGGACTGACAGTGTCGAAAAAGTCATCGTCGTCCACCGCACAGGCAACTCTATACCGATGAGCGGTCGCCGCGATGTCTGGTATCACAATCTCGTTGATGGGCAATCAGAGATCTGTGAGCCTGAAGTGATGAATGCTGAAGATCCATTATTCCTATTGTATACCTCTGGTTCGACAGGTAAGCCAAAAGGCGTCGTGCATACCACAGGGGGTTATATCACTTATGCGTTGTCTACCTTCCGTGATGTCTTTGATATCAAAGAAGATGACGTCTATTGGTGTACCGCAGATGTGGGCTGGATCACAGGTCATACCTACTCAACATATGCACCGCTCGCCAATGGCACCACGACAGTCATTTTTGAAGGGGTGCCAGAGTATCCAACATGGGCACGTATCGGACACATCATCGACAAGCACGACGTGACCATTTTATACACCGCCCCAACGGCGATTCGAGCGATGATGAAAGAGGGTGATGCCTTTGTACGTGAGTCAGATCGCTCAAGCCTGCGTTTGCTGGGTTCAGTCGGTGAGCCAATCAACCCAGAAGCTTGGGATTGGTACTATCATGTCGTTGGTGACAGCAAGTGTCCCATTGTCGATACGTGGTGGCAAACGGAGACAGGCGGTATTTTGATGGCACCGATTCCGGGAGCGGTCGATCTCAAGCCGGGTGCCGCGATGACACCGCTATATGGTATAAAACCACAAATCGTCAATGCAGAAGGCGCAATCATGGAAGGCGCTGCCGAAGGCAACTTGGTCATCAGTAGTGGTTGGCCTGGGCAAATGCGTACGATCTACAATGACCATCCGCGCTTTTTGAAAACCTATTTTAGCGATTATCCCGGCTATTACTTCACAGGTGATGGGGCGCAGCGTGATGAAGATGGACATTATTGGATCACAGGTCGTGTGGATGATGTACTCAACGTCTCAGGGCATCGTCTCGGTACTGCAGAGATTGAGAGCGCACTGGTCGCTCATCCTGCGACTGCCGAGGCCGCGATTGTCGGTATGCCGCATGAGATTCGCGGGACAGGTATCTGTGCCTTTATCATTCTAAAATCTGGCGAAGAAAAAACAGACGATCTAAAAGCGGAGCTAAAACGTCATGTACGTGCCGAGATTGGGCCAATTGCAACATTAGACGCTATTTATATGGTGGATGCCCTACCAAAGACTCGTTCAGGAAAGATTATGCGCCGCATCCTGCGTAAGTTGGCAGAAGGACAATATGTTGGACTGGGCGACTTATCTACACTGGCGGACAGCTCAGTGATCAATGATTTGGTAGAAGAAGTCAAAGCGAGCCGCGGAGAGTAGTTGCGTTAGCCCGTCCATCGGGCACGCGAACGGTGCTATTTCAACTTTGATATCCGTTCAGTAACGTCAAATAAAAGCCATGCTATCGCGTATAGCATGGCTTTTTTACGTAGTCGATATTGATATTGCGGCGTTTTGACGGTTCAATATCAATGGTCAATTAACGTTGCTACCCACTAGTTGCCCGCCATATAACAGATCGTTTTGCCATTTATAGATGGTAGCGACTCATAAATACTCGATAAGGTTTACTGTCATTATGACTGATCATACTTTGCTTTCAACGGATAAATCTTCACCAAAAATCGCGATCATCGGTGGTGGTCTGACAGGGCTGCTGACTGCCACATTGCTAGAGCGCACCTTGTACACTGACAATGTGTGCTCAAATGCACCGCACATCACGATATTTGAAAAGTCACGGAGTGTGGGCCGTCTAGCAACGCGCTATCGTACCGACAGTGACACAGGTAAGAACTGGCAATGGGCGTTTGGGGCACAGTTCTTTACGGCAAAAACCGCTGAGTTCCAGCAATTTATTGCCCCTTGGCTAAAGACAGGGCTGCTACAGCCATGGTGTGCCCGAGTGGTTGAGCTGACACCCGCCGATGATAATGGTCAATCGCCTGATATCCAAAGTAAAGAGCAGTGGGATACCGTGCACGCGCGCTATATCAGCACGCCAAAAATGACCAGTTGGGGACGTGAATTGGCCGCTGGGCTCAAGCACACAAACATAGTGTTTAAGACGCGTGTGGCTCCGCTTGGTGGGCATACCACTCACTCAGATGATAAAAAAACTGAGCTATTTGATGAGACAGGGGAGAGCTTCGGTTGGTTTGACTGGGTCATTTGTACTGCACCAAACGGTCAGGCAGTAGAGCTGATGGCAGACAGTGGGTTTAGTCAGCAAGTTAACATCACCCAGCCGCAGATGCAGGCCTGCTATACGTTGATGCTCGGTTGGGACAATGCCCAAGAATTACCTGAAACATTGAACTCTCAAACAGCACCGCAGTGGGATGTTGCTTATTTAAATAATGAGGTACTCAATAGAATATTTATTGAGCATCATAAACCCGCTCGTGATGAGCTATTACCAAGCATCACCATTCATGCGCGTAATGACTGGTCACAAGTCCACGTCGATGATGATTTGGAGACAGTCAAAGCCACGTTATTAATGGCAGCGCAGCAAGCGCTCAACTGGGACACAGACAGTGCACCAAGCCAGACAGATTGCCATCGCTGGCGCTATGCGGCAACCGTGGTGGATACGGATGTTGATGCTAATGTATCAGGTATCTTGATCGATGAGGCCAAACAATGGGTTGTCAGTGGTGACTGGTGCGCACGCGGCAATATCGAAAGCTGCTATCAGGTAGCTCGTCAGACAGTAGAGGCAGTCTGTATGGCACGATCTATCTATATGAGTTGATTGCTGGCTGGCTGAATCTATCGGCTGCCAGTCCCTAGAGAGGTTTTTACGTATTTATAGCGATAGGCATCGAGATTTGAGCCTGTTATAAATAGCGAGGCAAAAAAAAGCCCACAGAGGAGGTGCTGTGGGCTGAGGAAAACGGGCTGTGGAGATTGACGACAGACTCCGTGGTCATGACTTGTTATCATTATTATCTTTCTATACCGTTATTTATTAATTAGGGCAATAATGCTCAATACAATGGGTACATATATTTTCTTACATATTTAAGTGTACAAGTGTTTTTTGACAGTTGATATCATAACTCAGTTGCTTGCTATTTGGTTATTTTGGTTACAGTATATTACTTTGTAAAAATACTCGGTTGCACGATCACAGCATAGACTTTGACATTGGGAAGTAAGAAGAAAGACGCAGATAAGTAGATAGCCCGTGACCAACTATCGAGCCCTATACATAATAGGACGTTATATTAGGCAGCAGATTGTTTTTAAGAATTTTATGATGCTTTTAATAAAAGATACAAATGATTTCAATGGGTTATATTATTATGAAACGAATGACTCGATGTTGATAGTTTGAATCATTTAATCATTAAAGAGATGGCATGACGGCATGACGGAAAAATGCTAAGCTATCTGCCATTATTATGTCGATATTACACTGGGTTTGCCATGACTGAGAGCACGCATTTGCATACGCAGGAGCCGTCAAGTTCGCAAAATACTAAAAGTATTTTTAACTTGCCCAACAATCTTACGATTGCTCGTATCTTGATGATTCCGTTGTTTGTTGCAATTGCGTACTGGCCACCTGCTATGGGCATCGGTATGCCTGCAATCTCAGACAACGTCATTGCGCGAGTGGGGATGAGTGAGTTTAGCGATAGCCTATTGCGCCATTTATTATTAACCAGCGTCTTTATTATTGCAGCGATTACCGATTGGCTAGATGGTTACTTTGCTCGTAAGCTGAATGTCATGTCAGCGTTTGGGCGCTTTTTGGACCCAGTTGCTGACAAGCTGATGGTGGCGGCGGCCTTGATCGTTTTGGTGCAATGGCATCCCAATATCATTATGGCAATCGCCGCCATTGTCATTATCTCGCGTGAGATCGCTGTGTCTGCGCTGCGTGAGTGGATGGCAGAGCTTGGCAACCGAACCAGTGTCGCTGTGTCCTATGTGGGCAAATTAAAAACGACCTTTCAGATGATAGCGATTACAGTACTGTTATTAAACTGGGAGTCGCTTGAGACGGTTGGTTATGCGCTGATGGTGGCCGCGGTGATATTGACACTATGGTCGATGATGATTTATCTCAAAGCTGCGTGGCCTTATTTGAAGCAAAGCGGCTAATAGTAAGACAAACAATCATAACCTCAATAAAAAACGCCAGTGGCTTAACGCGACTGGCGTTTTTTATTGAGGGCTGTTAATTATTAAGTCGTTAAATCTCTGCTAAATTATGACAGCCCTGCTAAATCATGACAGCTCTATCGAAAAATTCTCACCCAAGCTCTTTTCAATGGCATTATCTGTCACTGCCGCTGCTGTCAATTTGACAGCGCTAGTAATCGCATTCCCATTTGCCCAATATTCAGCACCATGAGGGACGACCTTGATCAGCTGTACCTTTGGGTCTTCTTTACCTTTTTCAAAGTAAGCATTATAAGTCATTGACCAAAGCTCATCTAACTTGTCTTTATCATCTACCAGCTCTGCTTTACCAGTGATAGATAAATATTGTTTGTTGTCTTGGCTGACATAGGCCAAATTGACTTGTGGATCGTTTTTGATGTTATCGATGGTCTCACAAGGGCTGTGACCGATAAACCAAATTTCTTTGGCACCAATACTGGTCTCGGTGGTATTCATGGGGCACGAGTGAAGATGGCTCTCACTGGTGCGCGTGGTCATCATCGTATATTTGATGTCTTTTACCATGGCTTGTAATGTATCTAGCTGTTTTTGCTTATTCATAATAGTTATCCTTTACTATTTTAAGTGAGATTGAATTTAAGTGAGGGTGAAAATTAGAGCGATTTATTAACAAGAGTTATTTATTAGAAAATGGTTTGTGCATTGTCGATGCTCATGATCATCCTTACTAACATTGCCATTATCAATATAACGATATCATCCAACATAACAATACAGTCGGACTGTAATACTCTGTGATGGTTTGTAATGGCTTATCAACGTGATGGCAGGTGGTATACTACAGATAAAATGTAGACACAAAAAACGCCAATAAACAAAGGATTATTGGCGTTTTGGTTTGTCAAATAATTTTGACTTATCAAATAGCAATATGGGTTTAAAAACTGAGCAGTTACCGCAGGCTATTTTTGATTTATGGCTTTAAGATTATAACGTGACTTCAAATTGCTCGCCGATATCTTCTGCCGTTTTGCCATCTTGTAGGGCTGCTGCTGCCATTTTAAACATATTAATAGTAGAGCTACCACCTAACCAGCACTCAACGCCATGTGGGACGACTTTGATCAGCTGTACGTTCGGATCTTCTTTACCATGCTCAAAAAACGCATTGTAGACTGGTGACCACAGTTCTTCTAATTTGTTTTTATCCGTTGGTAACTCAGCATTGGCGCTGACAGAGACATAGTCTTTTTCATCTTTAGAAGCATAAGACAAACCAATTTTTTGATTGTTCTGAATGTCTTTGACCACATCTGAGGTTTTATCACCGATGAACCAAATCTCTTTACCACCGATACTCGCTTCGCTGGTCGTCATTGGCCAAGCATGTACATCACCTTTACTGTTGACGGTGCTTAACATCGCAAATTTTACATCTTTAATAACGTCTTGTATTTTGTCGATTTGTTCTTGCTTGTTCATAGGAATTTCCTTTTTTTTATAGTGATTAGCGTTAATAAGTTGTAGTAATAATTTTTATTCAAGGTAGATGTGATAGGTGTTAAAAAACATCGCCTTAACAACTGGAACTAGAATACCGAGTAGCGGCCCTACATTTATATAGGTGCCCAGTAATGCGATGTGAATGTTTGTAAGGAGTATGAGGGTTAGGTAAAAATTGCGACGCCGAGTGTCGTCACTGTATTTGAATGCTGTCTAAACATTCATGGGCTAAACACTCATGGGCGGATTATTGAATTGATTGATTGTGTTATTGAGCATGTGGTTAGCGGCGACACCGTATCAGTTATCAGCAATTTATCTTGGTTTAGACCTGCTTATTATAGGTCTTCTTGTTATAATACCCAGACCATTTACTTAGCATGGCAGAGATGCCTTGATCTTACGGATTATGCCTTTATGATGACCATCGCCGGACAACCGTTTCTTACCGATTTTCAGACGCAGCAACTCATCAGTCAGTTCCAGCAAAAAACCGAGCTAAATGTTAGTCAAATAAGTACTCAGCAAGTGTATGTACTCTCACGCGAATTGAGCGGTGATGAGCACAAAAAATCCTTAGACTTGTTTGGGATCAAAGAAGCGATCGCGCTTACCACGCCACAAGACAACCAACTGCAAGTGATCGTGGCGCCGCGCTTTGGCACCATCTCACCATGGGCGAGTAAAGCCACCGATATTTTTAATAACTGTGAAATCAAAATCAACCGTGTTGAGCGTGTCGTGGTTTATACGCTAACGCTTGAGAATGAAGCGGCTGACAACAAGCTACCCGCTGCCGCTGAGCAGTTATTGTTTGACCGTATGACCCAGAGTTTGGTCTATGACTTGAGCGATGTCAGCAAGTTGTTTGATGATCAAGCACCAGCCTCACTCAATCATATCGATGTCATCGGACAAGGTCAGTCAGCACTAGAGTCGGCCAATACCGAGTTCGGCTTTGCGTTATCCAGCGAAGACATCGACTATCTGATGAATGCGTATGTCAATGAATTAGGTCGCAATCCAACCGACGTTGAGCTGATGATGTTTGCACAGGCGAACTCAGAGCATTGCCGTCATAAGATATTTAATGCCCAGTGGACCGTTGATGGTGAGGTGCAGCCAAAATCACTATTCCAAATGATCAAAAACACCTATCAGTCGAATCCACAAGGCATCTTATCAGCCTATAAAGACAACGCCGCTGTGATGGCTGGGTCTGATGGCATGCGTTTTTATCCTATCCCAACGGATGCGATGCATGCCAATTCAATCCATCCTTATGGATTCCATCAAGAAGACATCGATATCTTGATGAAAGTTGAGACGCACAATCACCCAACGGCAATTGCTCCGTATTCAGGTGCAGCAACGGGTTCTGGCGGTGAGATTCGTGACGAAGGTGCAACAGGTCGCGGCGGTAAGCCAAAAGCGGGTCTAGCAGGTTTTCATGTGTCGCATCTACATATCCCAGAGCTGTCCGAGAAATGGGAGCAGTCAGGTCAGCTGAGCACGCAAGCCTATGGTACGCCAGACCGTATGGCAACCAGCCTTGAGATTATGCTTGATGCCCCATTAGGTAGCGCCAACTTCTCAAACGAGTTTGGTCGTCCGAACCTATGCGGTTATTTCCGTAGTTTTCAGCTAGATACCTCTGCGGCAAAAGACGGTAGCGAGATGCGCGGCTACCACAAGCCCATCATGCTGGCAGGTGGTTACGGCAATATCAAACGCAACTTGATTGAAAAAAATGCGATTAAAAAAGGCGATTTGCTCATCGTTCTGGGTGGCCCTGCAATGCAAATCGGTCTAGGCGGCGGCGCGGCCTCATCGGTCGATAGTGGCGAGCTTGATGAAGGTTTGGATTTTGCTTCAGTCCAGCGCGACAATGCTGAGATGGAGCGTCGCTGTCAGGAAGTCATCGATCGCTGCTGGGCGCTTGCCGGCAACGACATTGAAGTGAGCAATGATAGTCAAGACGGCAACCCCATCGTCTCTATTCATGATGTCGGCGCGGGCGGTCTGTCAAACGCCATGCCTGAGCTGGTCAACGACCATGAGATGGGCGCGCATCTGAACTTGCGTAAGATCCCATCGTTAGAAGCGGGCATGTCACCGATGGCGATCTGGTCAAACGAAGCGCAAGAGCGTTATGTGCTGGCGATTCGCCCAGAGAGCAAAGATCAGTTTGACGCGATCTGTGCCCGTGAGCGCTGTCCATATGCCATCTTGGGTGAGGCGACGGATATCCGTCAGCTAATCGTTGATGATGAGCTATTGGACGAGCAACCAGTCGATATGCCGATGCAAGTGCTGCTCGGTGGTACACCAAAAATGCAACGCAGCTTTGAGCGTACTGATAGCACGTTACCAGCATTAGAGCTTAATGATGTGAACTTAGCTGAGTCAATCACCGATGTATTGCGTCACCCAACCGTGGCGAGCAAATCATTCTTGATCAGCATTGGTGATCGCTCTATCACCGGTATGGTCGTGCGTGATCAGTATGTGGGTCGCTATCAAGTGCCTGTATCAGATTGTGCGGTGACGGCGTCAGGCTTAGTGGCACTAAATGGTCAGCCGATGACTGGTGAAGCCATGAGTGTGGGCGAGCGTACGCCTGTTGCGCTGATCAATCCAAAAGCCTCTGCGCGTCTAGCAGTCGGTGAAGCGATTACCAACATCGCGGGCGCGCGTATCGCTCAGCTATCCGATATCACCATGTCGGCGAACTGGATGGCGGCATGTGGCGACGACGCGGAAGACGCGGCATTGTTTGACGCCGTTCACGCAGTCGGCGAAGAGCTATGCCCAGCACTGGGTATTGCGATTCCAGTCGGTAAAGACTCGCTATCGATGCGTGCTAACTGGAGTGATGAAGAGGGCGCTGACAAATCTGTCGTCTCGCCAATGAGTTTGGTCGTAACTGCGTTTGCTCCTGTGGTTGATGTAGCAAAAACGCTAACCCCCGAGCTAATCAATGGTGACAGCGCGTTCTACCGTATTGACCTATCTAAAGGTAAATTGCGTCTAGGCGGTTCGATCCTCGCACAAACGCTGAGCCAGCTTGGCAACGACTGCCCAGATCTAGCGCAGCCAAGCGATTTGATCGACTTCTTTAACTTTGTCCAAGCGGGTAATGAGCAAGGCATCATCAGTGCCTATCACGATATCGGTGATGGCGGTCTGCTTGCGACCGTCGCAGAGATGCAGTTCACCAGCCGTCAAGGTATCAAGCTGTCATTAGATGATGACAACTTACTCGGTCAGCTGTTCAGTGAAGAGTTGGGCGCGATCATCCAAGTATTGCCAGAAAACGTCGCTGCACTCATGCAGTTGGCCGAAGAGTTTAACGTCAGCGATATGCTCAGTCTCGTCGGTCAAAGCTCGGAAGAAGACAGCCTACTGATCCAAACGCCAACGCTCATGGGCGATGACACGCTACGCTTTAGCCGTACTGAATTACAGCAGGCGTGGACTCAGGTCAGCTATCAAATCGCTCGCCGCCGTGATAACCCAGCGTGCGTACAGCAAGAGTATGACTTGATTAGCGACGCGAGCCATAAAGGTCTCATCGCTGCGCCAAACTTTGATCTGAACCAAAAAGTGGAAGCGCCTTATGTAAACAGCCGTGCTGATGCTAATAACAGCCAACCAAGAGTCGCAATCCTCCGTGAGCAAGGTGTCAACGGTCAGACGGAAATGGCAGCAGGCTTTACCCAAGCGGGCTTTGAAGCGGTCGATGTACATATGAGCGATCTACTGAGTGGT
Source organism: Psychrobacter sp. (assembly GCF_030454045.1). Lineage (GTDB taxonomy): Bacteria > Pseudomonadota > Gammaproteobacteria > Pseudomonadales > Moraxellaceae > Psychrobacter. The sequence goes on from NZ_JAKDJE010000069.1 coordinate 13,287, forward strand.
CGCATCAATCTACGTGATTTCGACGGTCTGGTCGCTTGTGGTGGCTTTAGTTATGGTGACGTACTCGGCGCAGGTTCAGGCTGGGCAAACTCTATCTTGTTCCATGATGAGCTACGCATGCAGTTTGTCCGCTTCTTTGCCCGTCCTGATACCTTCTCATTGGGTGTCTGTAACGGCTGTCAGATGATGGCGCAATTGAAAGATTTGATCCCAGGCGCAGAAAACTTCCCGCGCTTCATCGCTAATAAATCCGCGCGTTTTGAAGCGCGTACGGTCAATGTCAAAATCGAGCGTACCAAGTCGATCCTGTTCAAAGGCATGCAAGACAGCATCTTGCCAATCGCGGTGGCGCATGGTGAAGGCTATGCCACGCTGGACAATACCGAGATCGACGGTATGGCAAAACACGGTCAGCTTGCGATGCGTTATGTCGATAGCCAAGGTCATCCAACTGAGACGTATCCGCTCAATCCAAACGGTTCGCTCGGCGGTGTCACAGGTCTGTGTAGCACCGATGGTCGCGTCACGATTATGATGCCGCACCCTGAGCGTAATCTAAAAGCCTATAACCATAGCTGGAAACCAGAAGCGTGGGATGAGGATGGCGCATGGATGCGTATGTTCCGCAATGCGCGCGCTTGGTTTAGATAGGCTAAGTTGGTTTAGAGTATTGTTGTAGATAACTATTTTTTAGAATGAAAAGGTGAGCGTAAAGCTCACCTTTTTTGTGTTTATGATATTTAGCTTAATTAGATCCAGAAAAAACATATAGATAAGTACTTCAATGACGTATATAATAAGACATAAAGATAAAGGATATTGAATGTTACATTTCATCGAAACGCCAATATTTACTAAGCAAGTACTGAAACTATTAGATGATGAAGCTTATAAAGAGCTACAGGAAAATCTAATCAATAATCCAGAACAAGGTGATTTGATTCAAGGTACAGGGGGCGTTCGAAAAACCAGATGGGCACTTAACCAAGGTAAGAGTGGCGGTATTCGGATTATCTATTATTTTGTGAATAGTCAAGGCATATTTTTTATGCTGCTAGCTTATCCGAAGAATAAACAAGCCTCTCTATCAAGCGAAGAGAAGTCTGGTTTATACAAACTGACTCAACAAATTAAAGAGGTGTATAGCCATGAGCAATGAATTTTACGATGATTTATCTACATCACTAAATCAAGCATTGGCGATTGCTAAAGGACAGGCTCAGCCTAGCCGCCAGTTTACCCATGACGTGCCTAGTATTAAGGAAATAAGAACTAAGACAGGGCTATCGCAACAGCAGTTTGCCGATAAACTTAATATCAGTTCGCGTACCTTACAAAATTGGGAGCAAGGTACTAGAAACCCAACAGGGGCTGCGGTCACATTAATGCGCTTATTGAATAAAAAGCCTGAGTTAATTACCGAAGCTTAATTGATCAAAAACAGTCAATCTTATCTTGGTCACGCACTCGGTGATGTTACGGACGCACAATGACGGTGCGTAGATGCATATGTTCCTTAATGTTCGTGCTTGGTTTAGATAGGCTAAGTTGGTTTAGAATATTATTGTAGATATAAAAAGGTGGGCGTAATGCTCACCTTTTTTGTGTTTGGGTTTTGGTTCTATTGGGAGCTAATCCTGCTTTTCGCTACTATCTTGGTCGTTCACTGGGGCGGTGGCTAAGGATAGAGGCGTTCCAACATTCGAGCGACCACCTCTAGCCAAGCCTCCGCAGCCCAGTGACCAACCAAGTATATCCGCTGCAGTCGGGGCTAAAACGCGCCTCTGAATGACCATTTTATGATAAATTAGTCTGAACTTTAATTTTAATCGGTGCGCTAGATGCACACTACGAGCTTTTCAATAAAACCAGTCGCCATTGCGAAGATTTTCTATATCTCTGTCACTTGATTTACGCACCATGTTAGATATTGCACCGTTAGCTTGTCCATGGTCTAGCTTTGTAAGAAAAGTATTGACCTCAGATTCATTCGCATGAAGTATCTTATCTAAGTAATATCGTTGTTCACTCTTGTCTAATGTAGTTTCTTGAAGTTGAAAGGGTCTATGTAGCGCAGCTTGAAGCAATGCCACTCTATATTTATCGTTCTCGATTATTTTGAAGTCTTGAGCATTTATATCTATGATCACGTTATATTCTGCGAAACCACTTTCAACAGAAATACTTAAAGTGTAAGCTCCATTTTCTGCTTTCGCTAGCATACGAAGATCTTAGATTAACACACCAAGTGCAACGCTAATTAATATTATAGAACGCCTGCAT
>NZ_JAKDJE010000070.1 GCF_030454045.1 Psychrobacter sp.
GACAGTATATAGCTTTAGAGCCTACGCCAGCATGAATAATGTCCATTACACCAAATATTAATAATATATATATTGTATAGATATATATGAATTATTATGTATATATAACTAATTGTATATAATTGTCAAACATTATTATTGCAATTGTAAAGTTAGGTAAGTATTATCTAACGTAACTTTCTGTAAGTAAATATTATAGGAATATTGCTTAACCTCTCTAGATTGTCATTCATTAAATTGTATAACCACATTAATTCTCAAGGATAGATTATGAAGCAGCTATACCGAATATTACCAGTCGTTTTAAGCGTAGGTATCTTTGGATGCAGCAACTCTAGTACACCAGAAAGTACTGCTGCTGAGAACAAGCCTGCAGAAGGGCAGGAGGAGTTTGTCAGTAGCCTTCCAGATTCAGCGCCAGTTTTAAAAGTAGCAACCACAGGGACCATGCCTCCTTTCTCGTTCCAGGACGACTATGGCAATATGCAGGGCATTGACATTGACTCTATTCGCGCGCTTGGCGAAGAAGAAGGGTTCAAAGTTGAGTTTTATAAAGAAACCTGGCAAAACATGTTCGATACAGTAGAGTCGGGCAGTCGTGATTTAGCGATTTCAGGCATCTCTTATAAAGATGAGCGTGATGCTAAGTACGGCTTGTCTCAGCCTTACTTCTTTAACCCTGCCGCTATTATGTACGCAAAACCAGAATTAAATATTAACAGCCTAGATGATTTGCAAGGCAAAAACATCTCTGCAATGGAAGGCTCTAAGCAGGTCGATCAAGCACAGCAAATGGGTAAGTACAACAACTTCTCGACCAGAACGACTGCCTTTTTATTGTATGAAGATTTAATGCAAGGCAAAGTAGATGCGATTTTGCATGATCTACCTATCTTGCAATATACGGCAAAAAACCATCCTGAGCAAAAAGTAACCATCGTTCCTTATGAAGGGCAAGACAATCCATCAGCACAGCAGGTTATTTTGATGGCAAAAGGTAATACTGAGCTCATTAACAAAATCAATGACGGTATTACCAAGCTAAAAGCGGAAGGTAAGTTTAAAGAGATTGAAGCTCGCTGGCTTGGTGAGACTACAAGTCCAACGGCTAGTGCTTCTGCCACCACTGAACAAGCAAACTAAGGGACGTTTGATATGGCTACAATAAATAATGGAGATAACAAACGTTATCGCGGCTTGATTATTTCGATTGCACTGTTTTTGTCTTTGATCGGTGCTTTGCTTGTATTTACTTTCTATACCTCAAGCTTGCTTGAAAGAAACACGGTATTGATTGATCAGACCAACCAAGTGGCAAATAGTGCACAGTCAGTTATTAAAGATCTGTTCGATTTGGATAGCAGTTACGGTGAAGATACCAGCTCGCCGCACATTCAGCGTGTATTAGAGCGTTTGGAACAGAATACAGCACTGATTAACAATACGTTGACGGCTATCGGAGAAGGCGGCACGATTACCGACGATGCTGACGGCAAAACGTACAAATTACCGAGCGTTAGCGGTAGTGCGCAAGAAAATGTACAAGCGGCAAACGAGCAATGGCAGCTACTTGAGCCTAGAATTGAAACTTACTTAAAAGATGCTGATAACGTACTGGTCGATTCATCAGATGATTTGACTCAGGCGGTAGAGCAGGCAAAAACCTCAAGTTTGCTAATGAACGAATCATTAGATGATTTGACCAACGAAGTGTTTGATGACGCAGAGCGCCAAGCCAATACCATTCGTCTAATTCAGGCACTTGGGGTTGTTGCGATTTTTGCTTACTTCTTGATCTTCGTATTCTTCTTTGTACGCCGCTTACGTGAGACCGATGCTGAGGCATTTGCTGCTCGTCGCGAAACGCAAGAGATTATGGAAACGGTAAATACAGGTCTATTCCTACTGGACAAAGACTTAAATATTGGTCAGCAGCACTCGCGCGCGCTTAACGGTATTGTCGGCTCTGATAGGCTAGCAGGAGAAAACTTTACCAACGTCTTGCGTGGTCGTATTTCTGACAAAGATCTTAAGACCACTCAGCAGTTCATTGAGCAGCTTTATAATCCTCGAGTTAAAGAAAAATTGGTAGATTCTCTAAATCCTTTGCACAAAGTGATGCTACATAACAGCTCTGATGATAAAGGACTTAACAATCGCTTTTTAGACTTTAAATTCTCACGTGTTTATGAAGATAAAGACATTGCGCGTATTTTGGTTAACGTCAATGACGTGTCAGATGCTGTTTACTTAGAACAGCGTTTAGAAAAAGAACGCTCGCAGAATGATATGCAGATTGAGATGTTAACCACTATCTTGAATGTAAATCCAAAAATCATTAATGAGTTTATTAGCAATACCCAAGCGCATATCGAGCGTATGAATAACATTTTGAAAAACCCTGGTAGCTCACAATACGAGCTTGAAGGCAAACTAAATGCGATCTATCGTGAAATGCACAGCTTGAAAGGTGAGGCATCGGCACTAAAACTGCATAGCTTTACCAAAATTGCGTCAGAAGCAGAAGACAAATTGCATGCCTTGCAAAATCAAAGCCAGCTATCGGGTAATGACTTCTTACAGTTAGCGGTACACTTAGATGACTTGTTGAGCTTGTCTAACACTATTGCGACCTTGGGTGAACGCATCAACCGCTCAGCACCACCTAAAGCGGCGACAGCCAATACGCAAGCCCCATTAAACGATTCTGCTTTAAAAGACAGCGTGGCAAAAACAGCTGCGGTAAATAGTCAGCCAGCGAGTAGCTTCAGCACTGATGGCGGTTTAGATATTGATCTAGACGGTGAAAGCAATGATGATCATCTGTCTTTTTACAATGAGTTTGCAAAAGAGATCGCTGCCAGACAAGGTAAGCATGTGCAGCTAAAAAGCACGACACTGGCGCAAACTCACATACCAGAGCACCTTGCCAAGCCAATTAAAGAAATCAGTATTCAGTTGCTACGTAACGCGGTTGTGCACGGTATCGAAACCCCAAGTGTTCGTCATTCGGCTGGTAAGCCTGAAGTCGGTACGATTGATTTGGAAGTACAAGATAACGGTTCAGACTTCACACTAGTAGTGCAAGATGATGGCCAAGGTATCGACTATGACAGCATCCGTAATAAGCTAAGCAAAGAAGGTCGCTTTAGTGAGGAAGAAGCCAGCCAGCTCAGTCAAGGCGATTTACTCAAGCAGCTATTTTCTTCTGGGTTCTCTACCAAAGAAAACGCAGATGAAGATGGTGGACGCGGCGTTGGACTTGATATCATCAAAGCACAAGTAAAAGACTACAATGGCAAGCTGAATGTGAATAGTGAGCTGGGTCAAATGACACGGTTTGTCATTACTTTACCTAAAGCTTAATTAAAAACAGTGACGATATTGTCAGGGACGACAAGCATTTCATTAAAGGTAATAGACAAGTTATGCATAAATTAATGATTGTTGATGATTCAAATATTATCAGAAACCGTATTCAGCGCGCATACGACTCAGGAAAGTTTATGCTGGTTGCAACAGCGACTAGCGGCGTTCAAGCCATTGAAAAATTTAACATTCATCGTCCTAACGTGATCACCATGGACTTAACCATGCCGCAAATGGACGGACTTGAGTGTATCGAAAAAATCATTGCGATTGATCCTGATGTACGTATTTTGGTCGTATCAGCGTTGTCTGATAAGGCCACTGGTATCGAAGCTTTATCACTAGGTGCCAGCGGTTTCTTGTGCAAGCCTTTCTCAGAAGAGGAGCTCGTGGAGTCTTTGTATGAGCTGATGCAAGACTAATACCATTCATCGATTAAAGCAGATGTCATTATGAAAGAACAAAAGCTACAGATTTTTTTGAGTATTATTAGTCACTATTTTAATCAGTTTGGTGGCGAAGAGCTGGTTGCTGACACCCCTTACTTGTTAGAAAACAAGCAGCCAAAAGTCCACGATTATACAGGTGTTATTGGTATATCAGGTGGACAAAAAGGCGTGGTATATTTTTCGGCAACACGTCAATTACTGTCTTCAATATTGGATAGCATGGGTGAAACCGATAAGAGTGAGGAAAACTACATCGATTTGGCTGGTGAAGTTGCCAACACGATTTCGGGTAATGCGCGTAAAGAGTTCGGCTCTGAATTTCATATCTCTGTGCCGTTTGTGTTCAAAGGCGCACCGCAAAGCATTGTGTTGCCGAACGATGAGCGTTCTTTTATCATTCCCATCACTTGGCACTCGCAAGTTGGCGAGATTGTGGTTTGTCTGCAGGACTAATACTGCCACCACGTAATACAGATGGATACTAATATATTATGTTTAAAGTAGAAAAATTGGGTGTGTTTCTAAGCTCGATCAATGCGTTCTTTGCGCAGATCGACGGCTCAGAGGTGTCTATTGATACCCCTTATTTGAACAACAATAAAACGGCAGTTGGTTTTGACTATAGTGGTGTCATTAAGATATCAGGGCCTCTTGAGGGCTGTGTCTATGTCAGCGCACCAAGCGTGATGTTGCGAGAAATCATAAAAGTGATGGGCGAGCCTGACTCTTCGATCACGATGATGAAAGATTTGTTGGGTGAAATGGCCAACACCATCTCTGGTAATGCCCGTACAGAATTTGGTTCTGAGTTTATTATCTCTCCGCCTCAGATTGTTGAAAGCGCACCAAGTGTGTCTTACTTACCTAGAGATCGCCAAAGCTATATCACGCCATTCACATGGCGTGGTTATAAAGCTGTGATTGGTATCTGCATTGCATAATCTACTATGACATCACTTCTATAAATTCAAAGAAAAAAGCGATACAAATGTATCGCTTTTTTTATTGCACTACCGATCTACTGTGTCTGTAACGCATTGAGGCACTATGAATAAACTGCTGGAGACTTTAAGGTATTATGTGATAAAATACAGCGCAGCTATTTTTACAGTTTAGATATAATTAGTTTAAACGTACAATGGCTTATTTTTGAAACCAACCAATGACACACACATCATGGCAAAAAATTGCTGGGTGTTTGGCGACTTGATTAATTTGCGAACCATTAGGGCTTTAGTAATAAAGACTAGTCAGTAGCAGATGCGTGTCGCCAAATAGGCTGTTTTTGTGATGTGGAGGCATAACCCAACCAATAGGATATATTCTCATGGCTACAAAGAATCCAACCAAAATCGAAATGCGCGACTTACTACAAGCTGGCGCTCACTTTGGTCACCAAACACGTTTTTGGAACCCAAAAATGGGTCCATACATCTTTGGCGCACGTAACAAAATCCATATCATCAACTTAGAGCACACCGTAAAAGCGTTCAACGAAGCGTTGACTTACGTAAACGGCCTAGCGGCTAAGAAAAACAAAGTATTGTTTGTTGGTACTAAGCGTGCTGCAAGCGGTATCGTACGTGAGCAGGCAGCTCGTGCTGGCATGCCTTACGTTGACCATCGCTGGTTAGGTGGTATGTTGACTAACTGGAAAACACTACGCCAGTCAATCAACCGTCTAAAAGAGCTAGAAAAGCAATCAGAAGATGGCACTTTTGCGAAGCTAACCAAGCGTGAAGCGCTAGAGCGTACTCGCGATATGGAAAAGCTTGAGCGTTCACTAGGCGGTATCAAAGACATGGGCGGCCTACCTGATGCAATCTTCGTTGTAGACGTAGATCACGAAGCCATCGCGATTAAAGAAGCCAAAAACCTAGGTATTCCAGTTATCGGTATCGTTGATACGAACTCTAGCCCAGACAATGTTGATTACATCATCCCAGCTAACGATGATGCTATCCGTGCAGTATCGCTATACGTGACTTCTATGGCTGATGCGATCATCGCTGGTAAAGAATACGCACAAACTCAAGCTGGCGGCAAAGCTGAGCAAGCGCCTGCGACTGAAGAAGCACCAGCAGAAGAAGCTGAAACTCCAGCAGAGTAAATAGCTGAGTTAAAAAGTTTAACTTTGTAAGGATGTCTTGATAGTGTAGCTATCAGCATCCATATAATGTTATAAACAGCGTATAAGCTCATAATAGGCATGATGTAGTTTTACTCGTCATGCCTTGTTATTGAATAGAGCATTATTAATGAGGCCGTTATACATAACCGAGTAGCTAATGGGCGAGTATTATCGTTCGTACTGGCTATAGCGCTATGTTTTTAAGATGTTATTTGTTTGACATCATTCATGGCTATATTAGTAACCATCCAAAATGAGCTGGCTTGCTAGATTTAAAGCAACATTAAGATATCGAATAGACATTAATTCCTCTTATACATAACTATACTAAGGTGACTCTTATGACAGAAGTAAAAGTATCAGCCAAAATGGTAAAAGAATTGCGTGACCGTACTGGTCTTGGCATGATGGAATGTAAAAAAGCGTTAGAAGAATCAAACGGTGATGTTGAAGTTGCCATTGATAACCTACGTAAATCTGGTCAAGCAAAAGCAGCTAAAAAAGCGGGTAACATCGCAGCTGATGGCGCTATCATCATCGCTCAAGACGACAGCAAAGCGTTCTTGTTAGAAGTTAACTGCCAAACTGACTTTGTTGCAAAAGACGACAGCTTCACAGCATTTGCAGAAAAAGTGGCTAACATTGCTCTAGAAAACAATGTCACAGACGTTGCTGCTATCTCTGAATTGCCTTATGGCGATGGTCAGACGGTTGAAGAAGCACGTGTATCTTTGGTACAAAAAATCGGTGAGAACATTCAGGTTCGCCGTGTTGAAACACTTGAAGGTGCTAACATTGCAGCATACCGCCACGGTCTGCGTATCGGTGTTGTGGTCTCTTATGAAGGTGGCGATGCTGAAACTGGTAAAAACCTTGCCATGCACATTGCAGCATTCAACCCTGTTGCGGTAGATGACGAAGACGTTTCTGCTGATGTACTAGCACGCGAAAAAGACATCATCGAGGCAAAAGCGAAAGAGTCTGGCAAGCCTGACAATATCGTTGAGAAAATGATCGAAGGTGGCCTACGTAAGTACCTAGACGAAGTTACGTTACTACGTCAGCCATACGTTATGGACAACGACAAAAAAGTTGGTGATGTCCTAAAAGCGGAAGGCGTAAAAGTACTAGGTTTCAAACGTCTAGAAGTTGGCGAAGGCATCGAGAAGAAGCAAGAAGATTTTGCTGCTGAAGTTGCTGCTACTCAGGCTGCTAACAAGTAAGCACTGATTTATAAGGCTTATGACGATGAGTGCCAAGTGAGCACTCATCGTTTATCTTTATCGCTCATAAGACTTTATGATATAAAGTAGCCACATAAAAAAGCCCGTTAAGAGATTAACGGGCTCTTTTATGTGGTTTTTTTGAATGGTATTTACGGTTTAACGCTCAGCTTAGCGCAGGGCTGCGTAGGCTGATTTGACATAGCTTGCGTTATTGCCGTTGCTACTAGTGCCATAACTGACATTTTGTAGGCCGCCGCTATTGGTGCTGCTATTGACTTGATTGCTAGCACTCATACTAGCGCCAGACAGGCCCGCATCATTTTTATAAAGGCTGTGATAGCGACTCATGACCCTTTGAACATAATTTCGGGTCTCTTTGAAAGGAGGGATACCGCCATACTTGTCAACATTGCCTTCCCCAGCGTTGTAGCCTGCGACGGCATGTTCGACATTGTTATTGAACCGGCGCATGAGCCAAGCGATATATTTGGCTGAGCCTTCAATATTATCTGCAGGATTCCAAGGATTGTTGACATTAAAGCGACGGGCGGTGGCTGGCATCAGCTGCATAAGGCCTTGCGCGCCGACTGGTGAGCGGGCATTAGGGTTGAAAGCAGATTCGGTGTGCATCATTGCTTTCATGAGTGCAGGATCCACGCCGTTGCGTTCAGCAGACGCTCGAATATAGCTATCATAAGCATTGCGACTGCTACTATTACTAGCGGCGCTGCTACCATAGCCATCACTGCTACCGTCATACATTTTAGAGTCTTTGTAATAAGTGACTTTTACTTTTTTTGTGAATTTATCAAAATTGCCACTAGGGTTGACGTTGGTCAATAATACTTGTCCAGCTTTGTCTTTATAGATATACATATTGCCAGCGTTGGCAGCAACAGAAAAAGTGGAGAGGGCAATGGTACTTAGTAGAATGGAAGACAAACAGCGAGTGAGCAAAGTAGCAGGATTTATCATGGTGTTATCACTTTTTATCGAATAATAGCAAATTGTTTTGCCTATAGACGCGTCATTCTACGCGCTTAAGCGGTCATCAGGGCTGCAGGATGGATAGCTTATCGAGATTATAGCTACCTAGCAGATACCACGTTTAACAAGAACCACTTGCAATAGATACAAAAAATAATAGTTACTTACTATAACATATAATAACTTTTTGCCGTATCAGATTGACAAAATAAGTTGTAAAATCAAATTTTTACCGCTAGTCAGTCCCAAAAAAGTGAATGAAATATGCTTATCAAAACGCTCAACAAGACACTGACATCGTGTCATGTAGACGTGTGTTTAACGGCGGTCTTATCTTAATGCTTTAACGTTTAACCACAACCACAATGCTCAGCTGAGTCGATCATCAAAGTGATTGGCCAAGAGGTTTCAAATATTCATTGCACTTATAAAGATAGGCACCCAGATAGCAGTGACAATACCATTGACTGCCAGCCCAAAGGCCGCATATCGTCCTGCTGTATGGCTGATCTGCCAAGCCTCGACTGTACCAAAGGCATGCGCGGCGAGTCCAAGTGCAAGACCCTTAGCTCGATCATCATTGATACCGCGAAATAAAAAACGGGCGACAGCGCCGCCAATGAGACCTGAGACGATGATGATCAGGTTCGCCAGTGCTAATGGCGCATTGATTAAATCGGCAACACTCAGGCCAATGGGAGTAGTCACAGAACGGGTAGCAAAAGCAAGTATGGTGTCGTGACTCAATGAAAATAGATAAGCTAAGGACATTGGCAGTAGGGCGCCAATGGCACTAGCAAATACAACGATCAAAGAGAGCTTTTTGACAGGCAATCCTTTAAAGTTCATTGCAGCAAGTGGAACTGCTAATAGCACAGTAACATAGCCTAGTAGGTGATCAAATACAGGCTTAGCGACGCTGTAATAATTATCATAATCCCACTGCAGTATGAATAAGAAAATCAAAACCAGTACAAGGGCGGTAATGACCATTGGCAACCACGATAGTTTGCGTGCCAATATACGGGCAGTCACATGTGCTACTAAGGTTAGGAGTACGGCTGCTAAGGTCGCCATAAATACGCTGTCAAAATTCATAATATCTCTCCGCAGCTCACGGCTGTTCTTTGTGCTGATTGGTCGTGACGCTATCGGGATTACCACCTTGATTCAACCAGTGATTGGCCAGTAACGCTAGCCCCCACATGGGTATGAGCGTACTCACTAACATCGTTGTCATCACACCCAACAACTCATCTCCTAACGCAAATAGTAACAAGCCTGCACCCGCAGAAACTGGCAAAAAGGCAAAACCGCTATCGACGAGTAAGGTGTTGCTAGCTTGAGTAATCCAGCTAGGTAGTCCCTTAAACACTCGCCATAGAGTCAGAATAATAAACATTGCAACCAAGCCAACAATGTTGGCGGCTTTTTCAATGCCTGCCATTTGACAAAGAACCATCGCTGTCTCACGGACAGCTATCACCATAGCCAGTGTCAAAATTAATGCAAGCCATAATGGCATATGTGAGGAGTGAGTAGGCTTCATAAGCAGTTGGCCAAGTCAGATATAAGTGATGAATTTATAGTAGCGAGCAGGTGATTGTATGAAAAGTACCACGTGAAAATGACGCTATGGGTATTGGTAATAGGCAGTAAGAATCTCTCGGATTTTAAACGATCAATACTGCCTGTCAATATTTGTCGAATGTATCATCACTGATTATATAGAGAGTAAGCGCATTAATAAAGAGCATAGATGCAGACAAAAAAATAGACGATATCAATCGATATCGTCTAGGCTTATCTTAACTTACTATGTAAAAGCTTGCAGTCAAACAGTGTGTATTAAACGGTCACGTCTCTGCTACCTTACATCATTCTTTTTCTGAGTCGACTACTTCAGCATTCAACGCATCAAACTCATCAAAAGCCCTTTCTTCTGCTTCGGTCAGGGTCTGCGCTTCAGTCTCTTCAACTTTTTCAAACTCTTCAAGTACTGGCATCAGTAGCGTTGCTTGTGCGAGCGGTAATACCTCTGATGGTTTTAAGTTGGCTTGACCCAGCAGTTGTCTCAATCGATCACTTGGCAAGCGAATGGTTAAACATTCGCGGCCAGTATCATCGTAGCTTTCTTCTAAGATAACGTCCAGCTCATACAAGGTATTTTTGAATTGTCCTGCGTCATAGGGCAAGGTCAAATCAAACGTGGTCAATGTACCAGTAAGCAGTTGCTGTACCGCAAGCGTCAGCTCCTCCATACCGAGGTTCTCTCGAGACGAGACATAGACACGGTTTGGCTGGCCTTCGCTAGCATAGCCGATATGGGCAGGCTCATCGGTCAAATCAATCTTGTTATAGACATTGAGAACAGGCACATCATTGTCAATCTCAGACAACACTTCTTTGACCGCTTGAATTTGCTCGTGCATATCTTCACTAGCAGAGTCGATGACGTGCAACAATAAGTCCGCCTCTAACGTCTCCTCCAGTGTGGCATGAAACGACTCGACCAACTCATGCGGCAGATGACGAACGAAACCGACGGTATCAACCAATACCACACGACCAACGCCTTGCCAGTCTAAACGGCGTAATGTCGGATCTAGAGTTGCAAACAGTTTATCAGCCGCATAGATATTTTCATCGACCAAGCGGTTGAACAACGTAGATTTGCCTGCGTTGGTATAACCCACAAGCGAGATGGTCGGTACGTCAGATTTTTGTCTACGAGCACGGCCTTGGGCACGGGTCTGACGGACTTTTTCTAGCTTGCTTTTGAGCTGATTGACTCGCGTCTGTAGTAGACGGCGATCTGTCTCAAGCTGGGTTTCACCAGGCCCACGTAAACCAATCCCCCCTTTTTGGCGCTCCAAATGCGTCCAACCCCGTACCAGACGCGTCGATAAATGGTTCAGCTGCGCCAGCTCTACTTGTAGCTTACCTTCATAGGTACGCGCCCGCTGAGCAAAAATATCCAAAATCAAACCAGTACGGTCCAAGACGCGGCACTTCACCAAAGCTTCGATATTACGCTCTTGTGAAGGCGACAAGCTGTGGTTAAACAGCACAATATCAGCCTCGTGCTCACGGACCAATTCTGCAATTTCCTCTGCTTTACCGCTACCAACGAAATACTTGGGGTCAGGGCGTGCACGTGAGCCTGTGACCAGTGCCAAGCGATCGGCACCTGCTGAATCCGCCAACAATTCAAACTCATTGAGATCATCAGGATCCTGAATTTGGCGAATGTCTAAATGTACTAAAATGGCGCGCTCGCCACCTTCATGTCTTTCAAAATAATCCAAAGAGTATCACCTATGTAATAAAGTAAATGTCTCGCTATCAGCAGCTCAATAAGGCTTATCATAGCGTTCATATGAGTATCTATATAGGGCCTTATCACTTGATATTAAAGCGTATTAGCATGATTAACGATGGTTTTATGTTACAGCGGTTATTGTGACTAATGCTTTGTAACGCTGCAATATTGCCTATTTGTATAAAAGTCAGCATTCACTGAGTGAACACGCTATCACTGTGCGTGTGAACTTTGTTATACTGGGCTCGTTTTTTGACTATTAAACACCCGTTATTTAATCATGAGGGCGAAGATGAGCCAAGCTAAATCAAGCTTTTCACTCAGACGACAGTTGGGACGCGGTAAGCAAATTGCTGGCATGACCACCACCATCGCTGGTGGTATGCGTGCCGCTCAACGCATTGGGGCATTCAAGCAGCCACCACGCGAGACACTACCACGCTACATCCAAACGTTTTGCCGTAAAATGGCAGGCTCATTTGGGGTAAAGGTCGTTGAAGTCGAACCAGTAAAGCAACATCACGGCTTGTGGGTGTCAAACCATGTGTCATGGATGGATATTCCTGTCGTTGGTACCGTGAGTCCAGCGTTTTTTTTATCCAAAGCTGAGATTGGTGAGTGGCCTGTGTTCGGTAAGCTCGCGCATGCGGCAGGCACGCTTTTCATCGAGCGCGGCTCCGGTGATGCAGGTTCCGTATCCTCACAAATTGCTGATTTCTTAGCCAAAGGTTTTTCGGTGATTTTCTTCCCTGAGGCGACCACCACTAGTGGCAAAAAAATCAAGCGTATTCATGGCACATTGCTCCAGTCAGCGATAGATGCTGACGTGCCTATCAGACCCATTGTTATCGCTTATGTCGATAAAGATGGCACGCTTAGCGACGCGCTGCCATATTATGGCAAGATGACAATGAAGGACAGCATGAAAAAAGTGCTCGATAGCAAAGATGTCACCGCGTATGTATTGCCACTGGCGCCGCTAGATCCGAAAGGCTGTACCAAAAGTGAGCTGACCAATTTGTTGCAAGCACGTATGCAAGAAGGGTTGGCAGAACTGCATTCACGAGTACTTCGTATACCCGTTGAAGATTGATTATTTATAGCTAAACTAGCTTAGTTAATAAAAAGGCGCAAATCTCGAGTTATATGACTGCGATTTGCGCCTTTTTTGTGTCTATAATAAATGCAGGTGCAGCAATTTATAGACCGCTGATCTAGATCGAACTAAGGGGATGGATTGGGATGTTGTGTGTGTACCGCTTCAATCGCTTCGAGCACGTCTGATGTTAGCTCCACATTGACACTATCAATGTTTGACTTGAGCTGTTCGGTTGTCGTCGCGCCAATGATATTGCTGGTGACAAAGTGACGTGAATTGACAAAAGCCAATGACATTTGCGCCATGTCCAACCCAGCATCAGCGGCGATCTTTGCATATTGCTCGGTCACTGATACCGCTTGCTCATTGGTATAACGGGCGAAGCGATCATACATCGTCAAGCGTGCGCCATCTGGACGCTTGCCATCGAGATATTTACCAGACAATACGCCAAAACCAAGTGGCGAGTAAGCAAGTAGCCCCACGTTTTCGCGATGGGCAATCTCAGCCATACCAACTTCGTATAAACGGTTTAATAGGCTATATGGGTTTTGCACCGTGATAGGCGCGATCAAGCCATTTTTGTCCGCTTCCCATAGATAGCGCATGAGTCCCCATGCCGTATCGTTTGATAAACCATAAGCACGAATGCGACCTTTTTTGATCTCGTCATTTAAGGCCTGAATGGTCTCTAGAAAGGGCGTTAAGTCATCTGATGACTGTGCTGCCATGTCCTCTGTATAGCCGCGCTGACCAAAAAAGTTCGCTTGACGCTCAGGCCAATGCAGCTGATAAATATCGATATAATCGGTTTGCAAACGCTCAAGGTTGCCATCAATAGCGCTGCTGATATGCTGCGCGTTAAAGCGTGTTTGCCCATCACGCAAAAAATCCATTGGTGATATTTTGCTGGCAAGGATGACTTTGTCACGCTGTTTGGTTTTATCAAACCAAGTACCCATGAATCGTTCGGTATCACCCTGTTTGTCTTTGTCTGGTGGCGACGGATACATCTCGGCAGTATCCCAAAAGTTCACACCCTCAGAGAGTGCCATGTCCATTTGCTCATGTGCTTCGGACTCAGTATTTTGCTGTCCCCAAGTCATCGTACCTAGACAGATCTTAGATACTTTTTCATCGAGCTGCGGTAACGTTGTATATTGCATTCGATTGTCCTTTCTCGTTTTTTTATTGTGGATTGTGCGTTTGGACAACTACATAAGTTGTATACCAGTGACGCCAGGTGGTGTGACCTTAAAGATTTTTACTTTAAATAATACGTCTTGCCCAGCCAGCGGATGATTGAAGTCCACTTCGACTTGGTCATCATCAATGGCGCTGATCGTACCGGGCAAGGTGTTTTTGCCTTTGTCTTCGAATTCAACCATCATACCGACTTCTGGATTGTCAGCGACGAGCGCAAACTGAGTACGGCTAAAATGTTGGATGTTTTCAGGATTCCACTCACCAAATGCTTGTTCTGGCTCAAGGTGTGCAGTACGAGTGTCACCGGCGCGTAGGTTCATCAGCACCTGCTCAAAACCTGGGAGTAAACTCTCATCACCGATGGTCAAAGAGACGGGCGCCTCACGACTAAATGTTGAGTCAATGATGGTACCGTTTTCTAGTGATACTTCAAAATGCAGCTTTACAAGGCTGCCATGAGTGATACGGGTGTCTTCGTTTGGATTAACAAATTGAGATTGGGTCATAGTAAGAAACCGTCTGTTGCTGGCGTAAAAGAATATGGGGGCAGTGCTGTAGTATAAAAAATAACAAATAGTGTCAGAAATAATAAGCCATCTGCGATTAGATGTAAGCGTCAATAATGTAACGTAGATGAGGTACTATAATTGGCAATTCTAAAAGATATGAGGGGTCGGTGGTGAATAAACAACAAGGTATGGTGAAAAAATGGCAGGATGATAAAGGGTTTGGTTTTATTGAAACTCAAAACGGTGACTCTGTCTTTTTTCATGTGAGTGAATTTAAAGCACGCCGTCGTCCTGAGGTTGGCGAACAAGTGGTATTCACCATGGGACGAGACAATCAAGGGCGCAGGCGAGCCAAACAAGTACAAGAACTTGGTTTTGTGCAGCAAAAAATGGCACAAAAAAACAGCCAAATCCGTAAGCGCAACCAAAAACGCAGTCACCAAGCGGATTTTGAAGCAGGACAAAAGAAACGCTCGTTCCTTGGTTTGGCTTTTTATGGTGTCCTAATTTTATTAGCAGCAACCGATAAACTAAGCTGGCTGGTGGTGGCTTGGTACGCAGCGTTGGGCGTGATCACTTACGCCATGTATGTCAAAGACAAAGCTGCTGCCCAAAGTGGCGACTGGCGTACGCCTGAGTCAACCTTGCACGTGCTGAGCGCGCTTGGCGGTTGGGTAGGGGCGTTATTGGCTCAGACGTATCTACGGCACAAATCACAAAAGCCTGAGTTTCGTGTCACCTATTATTTGACCGTCGTTGTGAACATGGCAGGATTACTGTTTTTATTGACGGATGGTGGGTTAGAGACTGTGACTGATTTATTATCAGAGTTGCTATAAATGAGAACTAAGACACACATATGGATAATGTGATTATGAATACGTCAGGCTTCGTTGGTGGCACATTGGTGCATACCGATAAAGGATTAATACCGATCAAAGATATTAAAGTCGGTGATATGGTTTTATCTAGAGATCAACACAACGCGGAAGGTGAGCTAGTCTATAAGCCAGTACTTCGTACTATAGTCACAGAAGATGTGCCTGTATTTTTTGCTACCTTTACACCAGAGTCTGTAGACGACTTACCATTCGAACAGCAAAATAACTTTTGAACCGCCCCGACTATATCGGAGAGTGGATTGCTTGAGTCAGGCAGCTTTGTCTGACTCACAAAGACTATCATAGT
>NZ_JAKDJE010000071.1 GCF_030454045.1 Psychrobacter sp.
GGTAACCCGCCTCTTCAGTTTGATTTGCTTATTTCAAGTTGAGAGTGGGGTATATAAAATAAGGATGTTTTTATAAACCTGACTACTGCCTAAAATGATGCTATCACTGCGCTTTTTGTATATTGCTATTATTATGCACGGCTGTGTTCTATTAATTTATACCTATCTATAAGGCAATATAGGATTATTATAGCGAATTCCGAGGGCACTCAAATGGGTATGATGTGTGGTTTAGGTTATCTAGATCAGATAACTGAGCATCGCTATCTTAGCCTAAACGGTACTCGCTTTTAGCAATTGCTGAGCATAGGGATGCTGGGGACGATTAAAGATATCTTCGGTGCATCCAGACTCTACGCATACGCCTTGTTTGAGTACCATAATATGCTGACATAGTGCGCGGACTACTTTGAGATCATGACTGATAAAGACATAGCTGACTTGCTGCTTTTGTTGAATTTCACGCAATAAACTGACCACTGTTACCTGCGTGGTACTGTCAAGCGCAGAGGTAGGCTCGTCCAATATGAGTAGACTTGGTTTCATGATGAGTGCGCGCGCCAGTGCCACCCGTTGACGCTGCCCACCTGACAGCTCATGCGGATAACGCTGCGCAAATACCGAGGGCAAATGGACGGTAGCCAAACTCTCCATCACCGCCTGCTGACGAGCCACCTTATCGACGCCTTGTACCAGCAGTCCCTCTTCCACAATTTGCATGACCGTCATGCGCGGGTTGATACTGGCAAAGGGATCTTGAAACACCATCTGAATCTGCGAGCGAAAACTACGCAGCGCTTTTTTGGACAGTGCTGAGATATCTTGCCCATTCACCACTATCTGTCCATGCACTCGTGCTTGATTGCCAAGCAGCTGACTCAGCGCCAGTGCAATGGTGGTTTTGCCAGATCCAGACTCACCGACGATGCCCAATGCCTGCCCTTTTTGCAAGGTCATATCGACAGCTTTGACCGCATCGAACCAGCGTTTTGTACTCCCAAATAGACTTTTTTCGATTGGGAATTGTACGTTGAGATTGCTCACTTTTAATACAGTTGATGGTCCATCTACATGATCTGCTACTGGCTGTAGCGCTTGACCGAAGTCTTGCTGAATGAGCGTGCAAGTATAATCTGCTTTAGGTTGATTAAAGACCGCCGACGTTTGACCCTGCTCAATCGTTTGACCTTGGCGCATCACGATAACCTCGTCGCTATAACGCCTGACTAGATTGAGATCATGGCTGATTAATATCATCGCCATACTGTGCTTGCGTTTAAGATCATCTAGTAGGGCCAAAATCTCATGCTGTAATGTCACATCAAGCGCAGTGGTTGGCTCATCAGCGATCAAGATATCAGGCTGCTGAGCTAAAGCCATCGCAATCATTACTCGCTGACGCTGACCGCCTGATAACTCATGTGGATAGCGACTCAACTTGTCAGCAGGATCGGTGATATTGACATCATTTAGCAAGTCAATGCTGGTGTCTCGCCACTCCTTTTTGGGTATACCACTTAAACGCAGCGACTCAGCAATTTGTTTGGCAACGGTATGCAGTGGATTTAGCGCTGTCATCGGCTCTTGAAATACCATACCGATACGCTGACCACGAATAGGACGTAGTGCGGCATTACGCGATTTATCATTCGCTATTGGTAATTGCGACATGCCTGCGGCACTTGCCAGTTGCACTTTACCCCTAATCGTCAAACTCTCTGGTAGCAGACCCAGTAGTGCAAGACTGGCAATCGATTTGCCAGATCCTGACTCACCAACGATAGCTAGGGTCTGCCCTTGTCTTAACTCATATGACAGCGCATTAACCAGCTGGACACCAGTAGCGGTTGTGATACTAAGGCTATCTACCGTCAGCATGAGCTTATTTTGCGCGCGCTTAATATCAGGTGCGTGTGAAGCGTTATGTTGCTCGGTAGACACAATATTATCGGTCATATCAAGAGCGCCTCGGGTCAAACGCATCACGCAGTGCTTCGCCAACGAAGATGAGCAATGACAAAATAAAAGTCAGACTAAAAAATCCTGACAAGGCGAGCCAAGGGGCATCAAGGTTGTTTTTCCCTTGTACCATCAGCTCACCTAAAGACGGTGAGCCAGGCGGCAACCCATAACCCAAAAAATCCAGCGCAGTCAACGCAATGATATTAGCCGTTAACATGAAAGGGAGCTGAGATAAACTTGAAGCAAGCGCATTGGGCAGAATATGTCTGAGCATGATTTGGCTATCAGAGACACCAAGATTGCGCGCAGCGCGCACATAATCAAAATTACGAGCACGCAAAAACTCTGCTCGTACCAAACCAACCAACCCCATCCAGCCAAATAACAGCATCATGGCGAATAGCATGATAATACTGGGACTAAATAAACTGACTAAGATAATAATCATAAATAGCTGAGGCATACCGCCCCACACTTCCATGAATCGCTGCCCTGCCAGATCTACCCAGCCGCCATAGTAGCCCTGTATTGCACCAACGATAATCCCAATCAGAGCACCAGCGAGTGTCAATGCCAGACCAAACAAAAGTGATACTCGCATACCATAAAGTATCCGTGTCAGCACATCGCGCCCCATATCATCAGTGCCAAGCCAGTTCTGAGCGTTTGGAGCCGCTGGATAAGGCAGACCAAGCTCGACATTGGGTGTCTGATCAGCAAACGGAATAGGCGGCATTATATAAAACCCTTGCTCATCAATCAGCGACTGCACTGCAGGATCTTTATAATTGGTTTCGGTCTCAAATACACCGCCAAATGTCGTTTCAGGATAGGCCTTTAATACCGGAAAATAATAATCGCCTTGATATTGCACTAATAAGGGTTTGTCGTTGGCAATGACATTGGCCGCCATACAGATGACAAATATCACTGCAAAAACAAACAGTGATATCACCCCAAGACGATTTTGGCGAAAGCGATTTAAACGCGCTTGCCAAATGGGGTTTAAGCGCTGCTTTTTCGGTAGCGCTACCTGAGGACTGTGCTCAGGTGTTGGTACATTATCTGATTCACTATTAAAATTATTAGTCTTTGATGAAGATTGATTATTTGACATTAGCGGCCCTCAAAATCAATACGGGGATCAATTAAGTGATAGCTTAAGTCGCTGATTAATTGCAGTAGCAGCCCTACCAAGGTGAAGATAAATAGCGTGCCAAATATCACAGGATAGTCGCGTTGTTGAATGGCCTCAAAACCTAACAACCCCAACCCATCTAGTTTAAAGATAATCTCAATCAAAAAGTTACCGGCAAAGAAGATACCAACGATAGCGGCTGGGATACCTGCGATGATAATTAACATTGCATTGCGAAATACATGACCATACAACACCTGACGCTCACCCAGTCCCTTTGCGCGAGCGGTCAATACATACTGCTTACTCAGCTCTTCTAAAAAGCTAAATTTGGTCAGATACGTCAAGCCCGCAAAACCCCCTACGGTACTCGCCAGCAGCGGTAGTGCCAAATGCCAAAAGTAATCTTTCACTTTGCCAAGCGCGCTGAGTTGGTCAAAATTCTCAGACGTAAGACCCTGTAGTGGAAAAATATTCCAGTAACTACCGCCTGCAAAAAACACCAGTAAAATCACCGCAAAGACAAACACAGGTATGGCATGTCCGATAGCCAGCAGCATGGCAGTGGCTTTATCAACCCCTGAGCCATGATGCATCGCTTTATACACGCCCAGTGGAATGGCAATTATATAAATAAGCAGCGTACTCCAAAGACCAAGCGATATCGAGACTGGTAGCTTCTCTATAATGAGATCGGTCACCGACTGTCCTTTAAAAAACGACTCACCAAAATCTAACTGAGCGTAGTTCTTTAACATAAGCCAAAATCGCTCGGGCGCAGATTTATCAAAACCATATTGAGCATTAATAGCAGCGACCATTTCCTCAGAGAGACCGCGCGTACCTTGATAAGTGCTGTCATTGCCACCTGCACTGCCCGCACCAATATTAGCACCAAGCGCGTTGTCTTTTGCGCCCTGCTCGATCAGCGCCAACTGCTGCTCAACAGGTCCGCCAGGCGCAGCTTGCACGATCACAAAGTTGGCAAGCAATATCAAAAATAGTGTCGGCAATATCAGTAGTAGTCTTTTTACGATATAACGACCCATATGGCGACTTCCTAAATAAAGAGAGATGGCGGTGATGACAGCAGTGATTCTTTGATATTCATGATAGGCACGAAAGCAATGTTTGCCTTAATTCATGTTAAAAGTTATTTTTAAGCTCACGTAACGCTGCAAATACTGCCAAAGAGCTATCATCCTCGAGTGCTACTTTCGATTTGACCCCTGCAATCACGCTTGGTTTTTGTGTGCGTAAAAACACATTGATAGCGCGCTCATGCTCTAGAGTGACGGGCAATGTTGGCATACCTTGTGCCGTTTCTGCTTCCGCTTGTGCCAGTGCTTGTTGCATGGCTTCATTGTCAGGTTCAATAGACAGCCCAAACCGTAGATTGCTCGCTGTATATTCGTGCGCAGGATATAGCAGTGTCTCATCAGACAATTCATTTAGACGCTTAAAACTATCATGCAATTGCTCAATCGTACCCGTAAAGACACGTCCACAGCCAGCACTAAACAACGTATCCCCACAGAAACAATGCTTTTGACCTTCAATATCTAAGATATACGCCATATGGCTGGCGGTATGTCCTGAGACATCCCAAACTTGTGCTGAGCAGCCCCATGCACTGACTGTGCTGCCATCCTTTATGGTTTGATCTTCATCAACCCCATGCTCACTATGCGCCACCAGATGGGTCATGGGATACGACTCTTGTAGTCCTGCAACGCCGCCAATATGATCATGATGATGATGCGTGGTCCAAATCGAGGTAAGCTCTAGCTCGTGCTTGTCTAGATAATCAATAACTGGCTCGGCTTGACCTGGATCAATAACAATGGCCTGCTTATTATTTTCATTAATTAAGGTCCAGATATAATTATCATTAAATGCTTTGATCGGGTGAATACGAATACTCATGGCAAATCCTTACTAGTAGTTATTTTTTTGGCTCATTATTTTAGAATTATTTGGTATCGCTTTTATGTGGCTCTTGTCTAAAAACGATCGTTTATGTGTTTAGCAGTGCTTCCTTATCGATTTACTGAGACAGCCTACTCACTGCTTCAAATACTTATTAACGCGCTGTTCTGCCTCTTTATCCACCCACCAATAGTCGATACCAACGGCATTGGTTGGGAGTTTTTCTGTATGGCGATATTGATCCCAGTAAGCGACATTGGTGCCAGACTTGCCATATAGTGGGACGACATAGTGACCCGCTCGCAGCAACCGATCAAGCACCTGCGTATAGAGCACAATCTCATCGCGACTTGAGGCGTTGCTAATCGCAGCAACGATCTCATCGATAGCAGCATTTTTGATACCGGCGCTATTATGATTGCCTGGCTCATCAGCCGCGGCGCTACCCCAGTATGCTGATTGCTCGGCACCAGGCGATAGGCTTTGGGCAAATACATCTACCACCATATCATAATCAAAACTGCGCATACGCTCATAATATTGGGGTCCGTCCACTTGGCGCAAGGTTGCATCAAACCCCAAGCGTATTAGATTGCGGATATAAGGCAGCAAAACACGGCCCATGGTATCACCTGCCATCAAAATCTCAATCTGAGCGGGCTTGCCATTAGGCTGATAGAGCATCATATTGTCATAATAAAAACCAGCTTCTAACAACAACTTGCGAGCTTTTAGTAATCCTTGTCGATTAAAACCGTTACCGTCGCTGGTAGGCAGCTGCCACTCTGTTAAAACTTCTTGTCGTTGAATGGGTTCAAGCTCTGATAACAATGGCGTTAACACTTGCATCTCTGCATCAGAGGGTGTGCCTGTTGCCGCAAGCTCTGAGCCATGAAAAAAGCTTTGTAGACGCTCGTACTGTCCATGAAACAAGGTCTTATTCATCCATTCAAAATCGTAAGCGGCGCTCAGTGCTTGGCGAACTCGAATGTCTTGAAAGAGGGGACGACGCATATTCATGACCAAAGCCTGCATCGGGACAGGGTTTTGACTGGCGATCGTCTCTTTTTTGATCAGTCCTGCTTTAACCGCAGGGAAGTTATAACCCGTAACCCAATTGGACGCTCTATTTTCGGGACGAAAGCGGTACTGACCAGACTTAAACCCTTCAAAAGCAATCTCATCACTTTGATAATAGACAAACTTAATTATGTCAAAATTATATCGACCACGATTGACCATCAAATCACGGCCCCAATAGTTGGGATCGCGTATGTAGCTTACTGAACGACCTGCATCAGCGCGCCCCAATTTATAGGGCCCACTACCCATCAGTGGCGTCAGACTGATTTTTTCAAAATTTGTATCGATTGAGGATTTGGCAAAGACAGGAAACTGCCCAACGGTTAATAAAATCTCTTTGTTATCAGCAGAGGCAAACACAAACTTGACTCGTTGCTCATCAAGGATCTGAACGGCTTTGATATCAGCCAGATAGCTACGAATAGACATGGGGCCTTTGTTTAAAATTGCCTCAAAGGTCGCTTTGACATCACGACTGGTCACAGGCGTCCCATCCCAAAAACGGGCCGCAGGATTGATACGGTAGACAATCCAGCTGGTATCGTCTGGATCATAGGTCACCTTGCTTGCCAGCTGCGGATACATGGTAAACGCTTCATTTAACGAACCTGTCATCAAGGTATCATACAGATAGTCGGTGCCAATCATTGGCACGCCCGTGGTCATCCATTTATTGGCACTGTTAAAGGTACCGCGCGCATCTAGCGACAGCGTACCGCCTGACGGCGCTTCTGGATTGGCATAGGGCATGTAAGGCGCGTTAATGTATTTCGTAGGACTGTTATATCCAAGCGCAGTCGTTGTGATTGGCGCGGCGATACCACTAGGTATCCAGCTGACGGTTATGGTTAGCAAAGCAGCTTTGAGCAGAGTATTTTTTATCATAATATTATGAGTAATCTCCATGCTAACCAATTCAGGGATGAATAATAAGGGCTGACGGCAAAATCGCGCCATGGCAAAATTTTATCATAACAAACTTAGCTTTTTTAACCTAATGGTTTGCCGTGTTGCATCGCATCGGTACAGTAGCACCAGTCAACAAAATCGATGGATACAAGACAGTTTGGGCAAGCATTATAGACGCGTATACATAAAAAAGCGCAACCATCATCAGTTGCGCCTTTTTTTATGTGCTTAACCAGTTATGAGACTTTTAGTTATGAGTCTTTCAGTTATGAGACTTTGTATCAATTATTGATTGGCGTGCTTTTTTTCAAACGCAATCATAAAGTCAACCAGCTGCTGCACCCACTCAAGCGGCACGGCATTGTAGATACTGGCTCGCATCCCGCCCACATCGCGATGGCCTTTTAGGTTGAGTAGACCTGCTTTTTCTGACTCTTCTAAGAACACTTTATCAAGGCTACTATCTGCTAAGGTAAAGGGTACGTTCATGATAGAGCGATACTGAGGATCGACTGGGTTGTTATAAAAACTGCTGTCATCAATTGTTTTGTAGAGCAGATCTGCTTTTTGTTGATTGATTTTGCCGATAGCCGCCACACCGCCCTGCGCTTCTAACCAATCAAATACCAGTCCTGCTAAATACCAAGAGTACGTCGCTGGTGTGTTAGACATAGATTCTTTATCTGCTTGGTGCTCATAGTTCAGTAGCATAGGACACCACTCACTTGCCTGCCCCAACAGATCATCACGGATGATTGCAATGACCAATCCTGCAGGACCGATGTTCTTTTGGGCACCTGCATAGATCATACCAAATTTAGACACGTCTATCGGCTGTGACAAGATACAAGATGACATATCGGCAATGATTGGCGCGTCTACTTGTGGCGGCTCAAATATTTGCAACCCATGAATGGTCTCGTTGGCACAGTAGTGAAAATACGCGGCATCGTCACTCACACTCCAATCGCTTTGGGCAGGTACAGTCGTAAAGTTACCCTCTTTGCCAGTTGCAACCAAGTTAATCTCACCAAGACCAAGCGCTTCATAACGCTGCGCTTCCTTGATCGCTTTACCTGACCATGCACCTGTCGTCAAATAATCACCACGTCCACCATTCAACAGGTTCAATGGGATAGCAGAAAACTGTAAGCTGGCGCCGCCTTGCAAAAACAGTACTTTATAGTTATCTGGTATCTCCATGAGCGCACGCAGTTTGGCTTCTGCTTTATCAGTGATCGCCATGTACTCTTTGCTACGATGACTGACTTCCATAACCGATAGACCACGACCTTGCCAATCTAGCAACTCGCTCTGTGCACGTTCTAGCACAGCAGTTGGCATGGTGGCAGGCCCAGCACAAAAATTTGGCAGGCGATGCGTTGTATCATTATTGGTGTTGGTGCTAGACGTTGGGGTTGTAGACATAATCACAGTCCTAGGTATGATGAAATAAAGAAGCGACCTTTATCTCAGTTTGTTGATAAAAGAAGTTGTGTCAGTATTGGATTTGGTACGGCTCACTGAGATATTTGCTCCCACATTTGACGCTTAGCATCACCATCTGCCAGCATCTCCTCTAATGTGGGTACAGTCTCAAGATTTGGATGATAAAGACCTTCAGGTAACGCTGTCAGTGCCGCAACTTTTATCTCTTCGCGCAAGCCGATTCGAAAGACATATCCAGCTAGGCTAGCATTGGCAAGCTCGGCGGTATCCATTCCTTCACAGATTGGGAATGACGTTGTCTCACAAGTCATTGAAAGCGCTTGAGTAATATTATTCCACAGTTTTTGACCATCACTACTGAGTGCTTGAATATCAACCAATATCACCCAGTCACCGTAGCGACCACCTTGCAAGTCAAATGGTACGACCTTTTTTAGGCTATCATTATTGATACTATCATGACTATTATTATTTTTAGAAGGTTGATGATACGCGTCAGCTACGGTGGTTGAGCGTACCATATCCTCTATATACGGTGATGCAGCAGGGTCTGAGTTGGCTGGATAATCCGCTCTATGTGGTTCAGCAGTTTGGTCCACAGCCACACTATCAAAACTGTACGTGACTGGACTTTGCTCATGAGCGTCCTGCTCATGCATATCTAGCGTAGCCACCTCATGACCCATACGATCAAAACCACTGGTGTAAGAATCGCTGGTCGGCTGCTCTATCGTGCCTGTCGATTTATGGTTGGTCGATTCTTGACTTGTAGACTCAGGATAAATAGACTCGCTATCGCCTCGTGGCACATGTTGCCTTTCAGCATTCGACAGGTCATGGCTACCCTTCGCCGTACTCACTTGACTGATGGAGGCTGACGCAATATCTGCTATATTGATAGTACCTGATGCAGGCCGTACCCATTGATTGATACCCATCATCGCTAAGATTTGGCGTTGCTGACTGCGGCGCTGTAATGCACTAAGCGGGTCTTGAGTCACACTCATATGGCTCTACTATCCTAATTATTTGGTCTATATTTATATTATTGATGGATACTGATAGATGATATTGTTGGTTGTTATTAAGTGACCAGCGTACTCTCTATTTCATGGCAGGCAAGCCGCTCAAGCCGCTGTCAAAAAAGCTGTCGAACCCCTAGCCAGCGCTCTGACATGGCGAGCAGGCAATCATACTCATTTTGGCTGATTATCGTATCGTGTAACATCACAGTATGCAACGTGCTTAGCCATTTCCGATACTCATTGTACGCAGGTTTTATTCTCTTGCTGTCATTATAGTCATTATAATCTATTTGATGACCATTCTGTTGCCTGTCTGGCCAATGACCACCACCTAAAGTGTCTAATTGAGACGCGATATGAGATCTCGCTACAGTAGGCGCTGCCGATATGACAACCAATAACTGTACACTATTTAGATGATATGCAGTCAGTAACAACCAGTGCAGATTATGATCACTCATTGTCATCAAATCGATATCAATCAGACGCGCATGCCGCCTCAAATCAACAATATAATGCGCCACACCCTCATTGCTTTCATTTATCAATGAGCGTCTGTGCAGCGAGATCATCTGGCCTTTTGCATCTCTTGATAGCCGATAGGCCAGCAATACCACTATCGAGACCTGAGCAGGATTCAAGGCCCCAAACACCTGCCCTGAGGGATCAAGCTGTGCGCTGATATGCTCCATACCAGCTTTTAGCCTCTGTGATGATAAAGCCTGAATGGTTGTATGATGGCTATCTAAAACATCAGACAATACTGGCAATACTTGTTGTAACTGTACCGCTTGCCATAGTGACAATATAGGCGGTATTGGCGATTTTTGCTGCGCAGCAGATGAGCGGTCGGAGCAATCTGGCAGCACGTGAGAGTTATCACCAGATATATTCTCATCCGATATATCATGAGCAACACATTGGGCTAAGTCAAAATCTATTTGCTGCTTGAAAAGCTCAAGCAGACCTTGCTGATAACGCAGCAACATCGTACGGCACTTTGCCTGTTTTTTATAGTACTGATCGCTCTCATGACTATGCTCGCGGTCGCTTTTTAGCCTTAATTTTTCGATATTTGCTTGAGATAAGTCATATCGACGCAATTGCTGTAAGGCAAACACAATCACAGCACTATCTAACCGCCTATCCACATTGGCCACTGTCCTCAGTAGCTTAGCGTCAATGTTGTGCGGTAATATGAGCTCATGGCTAGCCAGCTCACTACCGACAGCAGCACACTTACCCCAAACATTCGCCAATCCATACCTAGTATCTACTGATATGGGTCGTCCTTGATGACACAGCATCACCGCTTCAATCAATGCTTGTGCACCAAGTGGGTGATGACTGTGATCAAGTAGATATTGGGGTAGCGATACCCTTTGCATGTCGCTAATGTCAATTAATGCGTTCGCGGATAAATCACTATCAGATTTTGCTTGCCATGGCTTTAATAATATCTCGTTATCTATTGGTGTTTGCTTTATCTGCAAGCGCCCATCGACAATGAGATCTATCTCTGTAGTGAATGCTACTCCTTCGTCTGTGTCATGCTGACCATTATTTTCATTAGATTTTGAATTAAAAGTATCTCTGTTGTCTTTTGTTTTAGTATTTGATGGTAAATGCTTTTTTTGAGTTTTTTTATCTGACAAATCGCTTAGGCTATTTGCAGTTATCGTCTCCCAACCTCCTAGGCAGCGCTGTCGATATATCTCTTTAATTTCTTGCTGATTGAGGCGCTTCTCTTTGGCCACTTGTACAGCAAAATCATGATAGACATCGGCATTAATGGCACCCATACGCTCTGTCAAGCTTGGATGAGTGGCAAACCACGACACATCCCCCAGATCCGTACCACTACTGGCAAAGAAAAAATGACTGAGTCCATTGACATCGGCAATACCAGAGAGGCGTGACCCAATCGGGTCCTGATGAATGGCTTTTAAGGTTTCTATAATCGCAGGCGAGCGTGTCAACTGTACACTAGTAGCATCAGCGAGCAACTCGCGCTCACGATTGAAGCTGTGTTTGATTAGCTGGGCACTGGCCATACTTGAGAAGCTCA
This sequence comes from Psychrobacter sp., assembly GCF_030454045.1. Taxonomy (GTDB): domain Bacteria; phylum Pseudomonadota; class Gammaproteobacteria; order Pseudomonadales; family Moraxellaceae; genus Psychrobacter. Next base: position 11,564 of record NZ_JAKDJE010000071.1, read on the forward strand.
AACCGTGGAGCAATAATGTCCAGACACTACGTGGCGCTCTGTGAGGCATCGCTGGTTTATTTTGTACCCATCTAGACTGATGCTTGGCTAATGACTGCTGCTGTGATTGTGTCTGCCAATACTCCACCCACTCGCTGTGGGTCGTAAAGTGAGTAGTCTGAGCTTCGGTATTGCGCGCGCGTCCATCAACGTGTCTCTGTGATAGTAGCTTATGCGATACATTGTGATTATCAGCATAGCGAGTATTAGGAATGGGATCGCTCCAATCATATAGAATCTGTAGGCCAGCCAGTACCACCATCAGCTGCAGATTAAAAGTCGCATCCCCATGCAAGATATGACCATACTCATGACCAATCAGCCCATATAGTGCTTCATCAGACAATTTATCCAGCGCACCTTGGGTCACGATAAGCACCATATCTTGACGATGGCGACCAGCGACAAAGCCATTGATTCCTTGCTCATTGGGTAGTACGTATAAGAGAGGCGCAGACAAACCTGATGCAATCGCTAACTGATGGGCAATCTCATAATAACGACGATAGACTGGTGGGAAATCACGCTCGCTTCGTACTGCTATATGATGTGAGCAATAGTGAACTTTTTCTTTGGTTTCATGTTGATGCGCGACCCCATGGCTGTGCTCCCATGGTTCCTGACTGTTATCAATAAATAATCTGACCGCCCCTACTCGCTGGGCAATGGCGCGTCCCCCCTCTCGCAAACGCCGATACTCAACAAAGCTACCGCCAATGAAACTCCCCAATGTTAAGAGACCAACCAGTATCAATACCCAGTGATACACACCGCCTGTGAACACCGTTAACAGCAAACCCATGATAGCAAGCGCCACCACGATATGGGCGAGCACAATAAGGAAAAACAGCCCATACAGTAATAGACTGCGGCGTGTACGTATTCGCTGTTCACCAAAAAAGTCCATCAGCGTGATCCATCTAGCGTGAGACAAATTTATCCAAACATTAACTCAAATTGATTTGAGGTGCTTGAGCAATGACATCTCTGTCTGCGAATACCAGAGGGCTAAGTGGGCGAAAACCAAAGGTTGTACTGACAATATTATTGGGAAACACTTCGCGATCATTATTATAAAACATCACACTATCGTTATAGTGCTGACGAGCAAAACCGATTCTGTTTTCGGTATTGGTCAGCTCATCCATCAACTCTTTGATCATACTGTCCGCTTTGAGTTCAGGATAGGCTTCTACCACTGCTGAAAACTGACCCAACGCTTTGGATAATATGCCTTCCGCCTTGGCAAATAACGCCATGTGCTCTTTTGATTCTGGCTGATGTTTATTAGAGTCTTGTAGATCTTGAGCACGATTGCGCGCACTCATCACCCGTGTTAGCGTCTCCTCCTCATGGGTTAGGTAACGCTTGGCTGTTTCGACTAAATTTGGAATCAAATCATGGCGGCGTTTGAGCTGTACATCTATCTGCGCAAAGCCGTTCTTTGCTTGGTTGCGTGCCCGCACCAATTTATTGAATACAGAGACCCCAAACACAACAACTAGTACTACCACTGCAATGAACAACCAAACCAACATCTTCATCGTAAAGCCCCAAAGTGTCTAGAATGTTATTAAAACTTAATACATTGTATTTTAACTCATATGAATCAATGACGCTTTTAATTTAAATAAGAAATCAAATGAAATTCGAGACAAAAAAAAGCCCTTTGCAATGAAGGGCTTATCACGTCATGGACGTATCTTTAGTAGAAGATCAGATATAAAGGTCAAATTTTAGGCAAAAAAAAGCGACTCCACCAGCACATCCTCGGCACACATCAAATCTATTACCGTTGCTACCTTCCGGTCCTGGCGGGATTCATAGAACAATGTTGCGAGGCTACCAATGGAGCCACCGGATGAGATTATACAAGGATTTTTTAATTTTACAACCCCTATCTCGAAACTGTTTGTTTTAACCGAAAAATAAGTCTGTAACCTAGCTCACAAAATTCTCACAGCAACTTATACAGATTTTGCTATTTTAGTGAATGAAGTTGCACACATGTCAACACTTAAAAATAAGAGGTACGACTTCCTTTGTAAATACCTTTTGAAAGTATTCATATGAATACCCTTAACATTGATTTAGGAGATAACCATGAAAAATACTCTATTGAATAAACTGGCCATCGCTTCTGGTACTGCTTGTTTAATGACAGCCATGATGGGTAGCGCCCATGCAGAGCCAACAGGCTATGACCAACTGACGTTTCAGACAGAAGTAAAAGAAGAAATCCAAAACGATGAAGTACGCGCCAGCTTATATAAAAAGGCTCAGGCAACGGATGCCAAAACTTTAGCCACGATGCTTAATACATCAATCAATAATGCCATGAAAATTGCCAAGCGCTATCCAAGCGTGACTGTGAGCACTGGGCAGCAGCGTACCTACCCACGCTATGATAAAAACGACAAAATCATTGGCTGGACAGGTCAAGCAAACATAGATTTGAAGAGTACAGACTTTGCAGCAACCAGTCAGCTGATTGCGGATTTACAAGAAACCTTAGTCATGGATAATCTTAACTTTGGCGTCTCAGACACCAAAAAAGATGCATTAGAGCAAAAACTGATGACCGAAGCATCTCGCGCTTTTCAGCAGCAAGCGAAGAGCCTGACCCGTGCTTGGGATGCACGTGACTATCGCGTCGTCAATGTCAATTTAAATACAGGTAGCAACTACCCACGTCCTATGTATAGCGCTATGAGCATGAAATCAGGCATGGCAGACGAGTCGGTACCAAGCCAAAGCTTTGAGTCTGGTAACAGCACTATCTCAGTCACTGCTAATGGAACCATTGAGCTAACCAAATAAGTAAGTACCAAATAAGTAAATGACAACAGGCTTATTTAAAGCTCAGTAGAAGCAATAAATAATAAAGGCAGACGTGATTATCATGTCTGCCCTTATTATTTATACCTGTGATACCTGACTCATAACTTTATCATTGAGTGACAGTATCATTACCGCGCATTCTTAACAGTACCTTCTGATGCCATGGCAAGCGCTCGTAAGCAAGCAGCTGCTCGGCAAGCTTCTTTTTCTTTTGTAGAATCAAGGTGTTTTGAATGACATGCACGGTACGATTGACTTGCTGACGGGTTTGTCCTGATACTGTTTTTACGAAAGCGCGGATACTATGCGGGCCTGGCTGAACATCAACTGTCGCAACAGAGGCACTCAGACCTTGAGCAATTTCTTCATCATCAAAATAAATGCTCACTTGATCACCATTTTGTAATGCAGGCTTTACGTCAAGCGCGATGACAATATTCTGCGCAGGGCGCTGATAAGCACGCTCGGCACTCGGTTCAATCATACTTAACTGATAGTTCACATTGACCGTAGGCGTGGTGGTAGCAACAGCCGGCAAATCGGTATTGCCTCTGGCCTCACTTGGCATCGATCTGGACGCACTACTTGCCCCTGTGCTGATATTGGTTTGACTGACTTGTTTATCAGCCTGCTGCTCATAGGATTGCGGACGATCGGTAAAGGTGATTTGCCCCGTGTTTTCATCCACCACTTTATAAATAGGCGCTGCATTGGTCAGCGGCGCACAAAGACCTGCGACAACCAAAGCTGCCAACAGCCTTATCTGCTTATTATGCGTGAAGAGGATTTGCTTTGATAATATACTCATAGTCGGTCAACCCAATTAGTTTCTATGATCAATATACTTATATTAGGGCGTGTTGAACATTTGCAAATAGGCACTGCTGATTGCTAAAATTGTTCCAGACAAGACGCAAAGCGACGATAATGCAGATGCCTTAGCGAGATTTGTAACGCAGTATGGGGCAA
>NZ_JAKDJE010000124.1 GCF_030454045.1 Psychrobacter sp.
TTCTATGTCAATTATGGCTATGTCTGATGCCAGCATACTTTTTAGAACACCACCCGTTTTTTTAAACTGTACCAACATTTAATGACCATAGGATATTGTATGACTACCGGTGACCATCCCAATAAGATTAAAATCAAAAATCAAGGCAAAAAGGGGCTGGTATGGATTGATTTAGAAATGACCGGACTTGACACCCTAAACGATGAGATTATCGAGATTGCCACTGTCGTGACTGACGAAGATTTGAATGTGCTTGCTGAAGGGCCTGTGTTTGCGATCAAGGTATCGGATCAAGTCTTAAATAAGATGGATGACTGGAATACCAAGCAACATGGTCAGTCAGGATTGGTGGATCGTGTGCGTCGTAGCACAGTGACGTTGGCAGAAGCGGAAGCTGAAACCATCAAGTTTCTGAGTAAATGGGTCGATAGTGGCAAATCACCAATGTGCGGTAACTCTATCTGCCAAGATCGTCGCTTTATGGCGCGCCAAATGCCAGAGCTTGAGCGCTTCTTTCATTATCGTAACCTTGATGTGTCGTCAATTAAAGAGCTGTGTTTTCGCTGGCGCCCTGACATTCTAAAGAACTTTGAAAAAGGGGGCAGTCATTTGGCCTTAGATGATATTCGTGACTCTATCCGTGAGCTAAAGCACTATCGTCAGCATTTCTTTAAATTGATGGATTAAAGCAAAAATGCGCTCGATAGAAGTGAGTAATTGCGAAATAGTAAAAAGGGTCTGTTGAACTATCAACAGACCCTTTTCATATTGAAGAAATATTGTTTAGATGTGTTGTTTAAAACACTGTTAAAGGCGCTTTAGCGAACAAGACATTCAAACTCATATAACTCAAACTCAGCATCATTACTGCTTAAATCGTTACTATTGACACAGTCATTTAAATACTCGTCGTCTGTCACTACCCCAATCACAGCACTGACTTTTGGCTGGCGTGTGTCGGTATCTAGCAAGCGCCAGTCGCCAAGCACATAACGTTTTTTATCAGCGGTGACGTGATGAATGTCTGGACGATGAGTATGACCGTGCAATAAGGCATCGCTAGCAGTGATTGCCTGACGAACTGCCACATCATTCACATCCATGATATAAGCCGCTTTGTTCGCATTGTTTTGCTGGCTTTTTTTACGCATGTTGTCTGCGATAGCCAAGCGTTTCTCTAACGACTTATTAAGCAAATACCACTGAGTTAGGCGGTTGCGCATAATTTTGCGAAAGAGTTGATATTTCTTGTCATCGGTACAGAGTGCGTCACCGTGTTCTAATCGGTAATTCTGCTGACCGACAGGCAAAGTATATGGCTCATCGATAAGCTCACCACCGAACAGATTGCAAAACGGTTGGCCTAACAAAAAATCACGGTTGCCGTGCATGACTAATATCTCGCAGCCATTGATTCGAAGCTTTTTGAGCTTCGCAATCAATGGGGTTAGCCAATGCGTTATTTGTTCATCCTCTGACCTTTTTTCTTTTAATAGAGATAAATACATATCATCACCCAACCATACCTCAAACCAGTCGCCCAATATAAAGAGGCGTTTGAGCGCTGGCAGGGCAAGACAGTCATCAAGCAGCGCCAAAAAAGCCTGCACTAAGGCAGGCTCCTGAGGCGATAAATGCAAATCGCTAATCAATACTTGCCGCACTTGATGAGGGCGGGTCGTGATTAAGTGATTAAAACGTTGCATTTATCTTGGTCCTCGTGACTTATCGTATGGCGAGCATTACTTAGTAAGTTCTATTAAAGAATGCTCGCTCTTTCACAGCTATCGCTAAGTAACTATTGCTGAGTAGCAGCTGTTGAGTGGCTACTACTGAGTAATGATGGTCGCTGAGTTGATAACAACTGGCTCTTTTGGCACATCAGCATGCATGCCAAAACGACCGGTTGGGACGCCTTTCATTTTTTCGATCACATCCATACCGCTGGTGACTTTACCAAATACCGTGTAACCCCAACCTTGCATGTTTTTGCCAGAATGGTTTAGGAAATCATTGTCTTTTACGTTGATGAAGAACTGGCTAGTCGCTGAATGCGGATCTTGGGTACGCGCCATTGCGATGGTACCTTTATCGTTCTTTAGACCATTGTCCGCTTCGTTTTCGATAGGCGCGTTGGTTGGTTTTTCATTCATCTCAGCGTCCATTCCGCCGCCTTGAATCATGAAACCATCGATAATACGATGGAAAATCGTACCGTCATACTGACCAGATTTTACATAGTTTAAGAAGTTTTCTACGGTTTTTGGCGCTTTTTCTTCGTTGAGTTCGATAACGATTGCACCCATATTGGTGTCAAGTTCTACTACTGGTGGCATGTCTACCATGTGATATTCCTTTTTGATTGCAGCGCCTTAAATGACGCTGTCAAGTGGTGGTTAAAAAATTGGTGGTTAAAAGTTAGGGGTAGTCTAACGGCTTTTTTATCCCGTGTCATGTATCAGGCTGTTAATGCGTTTATGAAACCTGATAGAATAACGCAACTTTACCCATTTTTAATCAGCTTTGACAAATAATGATAATGCGGTCGCGTTATCTGATTTTTTATATCCCAATTTATTTTACTATTTTAGTTTAAACGTTTTGTGATGCGTGATAGCACGCATCACGAATGGACAATTTGCGTTAGGAGCAATACCCGATGAGTGAGCACTCAAGCAACAATGCACAAAAAGACGAAGCAAAAAACGACTTTATTCGTAATATCATTCGTGACGATGTCAATGCGCAAAGATACCAGCAAATTGTCACACGTTTTCCGCCTGAGCCAAACGGCTACTTGCATTTAGGTCACGTAAAATCTATCTGCCTAAACTTTGGTGTGGCTAAAGAGTTCGGCGGTGTGTGCAACCTGCGTTTTGATGACACCAACCCAACTGCAGAAAAGCAAGATTTTATTGATAACATCGAAAATGATGTGAAGTGGCTTGGTTTTGAGTGGGCAGGCGAGGCGTACCACGCATCAAGTTATTTTGACCAGTTACATGCATGGGCAATACAGTTAATCGAGCAAGGCGATGCTTATGTCGATTTGCAAACTCCTGAACAAATTCGTGATAACCGTGGTTCATTCAATGAAGCGGGAACGCCATCTCCGCAGCGTGATGCTAGCGTCGAGGAAAACCTAGCCCTTTTCAATGATATGAAAGACGGTAAGTACGCTGAAGGTAAGGCGGTATTGCGCGCCAAGATTGATATGGCTAGCCCAAATATGAATCTGCGTGATCCTGTTATTTACCGCGTGATGCATCAATCTCACCATCAGACAGGTGATAAATGGTGCATTTATCCAATGTATGATTTTGCGCATCCACTCTCTGATGCGCTCGAAGGTATTACCCATTCACTATGTACGCTTGAGTTTGAAGACCATCGTCCATTCTATGATTGGGTCATCGAAAAAATCGGCTTTGATGTCCCGCCGCATCAATATGAGTTTAGCCGCTTAAATGTGGATCATACATTGACCAGTAAACGTAAGCTTAAGCAGCTCGTTGATGAAGGTATTGTGAGTGGTTGGGACGATCCCCGTATGCCGACTGTCGCTGGTATGCGCCGCCGTGGTTATACACCAGAGGGCTTGCGTGATTTTTGTGAGCGTGTGGGCGTGACCAAAGCCGATAGCGTGGTTGATTTCCGTTTACTAGAGTTTAGTGTTCGTCAGTCATTAGAGACAACCACAGCACGCGGTATGGCAGTGTTAAAACCATTAAAAGTGACGATTACCAACTTTAGCGAGGCGGTTAGTAGCTGGGAGACGCAAAAAGCCGATAGCGTGAACGCGCGTTTTGATGATGCGGCGCAGACGCTTTGGTTGACGCAGCCGAACCATCCTAACGTTGATATGGGTGAGCGTGAGATTCCGTTTACCGAGACTTTGTACATCGATCAAGGTGATTATGAGATTGAACCGCCAGCAGGCTACAAGCGTCTGTCTCCAGAAAAGCCAGAGATTCGTTTGCGTAATACTTACGTGTTAGCCGTCACTGAGCATATTACTGACGAGAGCGGCAATGTTGTTGAGCTAAAAGCAACGATTGACCCTACTACGTTGGGTAACAATCCTGAAGGCCGTAAGGTTAAAGGGGTGATTCATTGGGTATCAGCCAGTCAGGGTGTGCCAGCAACCATACGCATGTACGAGCAGCTATTCAGTGCTGAGGACCCAAGTGGCGTCGCTGATGTCCATCAAGCACTAAACCCTGACTCGCTCACTGAGCTAAATGCTGTCGTTGAGCCATCTTTAGCCAATGCTGACGCTGGCACGCGTTTCCAGTTTGAGCGTGAAGGATACTTTATCGCCGATAGCGAAGATCACAGCACGGATAAGCCAGTCTTTAACCAAATTGTCAGTTTGCGCGATAGTTACAAGCCCGCGTAATCTCTGTTGGCCCAGTCTCTAAAAATGTCATTGCTAAAAATGATGTTTTGAAATGATACTGAACAATAGTAGTTTGCAAGCAAGCCCATTTCTAGTACGCTAGAGATGGGCTTTTTTGTGAACAATTATAAAGTTTTTGACAGTAATAGACCTCTTGCAAAAGTCATAGGTTAAGCTCGGAATTAATGATACCAGCAA
>NZ_JAKDJE010000006.1 GCF_030454045.1 Psychrobacter sp.
ATACTTCGTGCGCCTTTTTGTTCATAGGCGTATAGCGACAGATAAATAAATGATTAACCATACAATAAATGATAAGAGGACAGCTTTATGAGCATTGACAATACTAACCAAATCGGCCTAGAAAAAGCAGACATGAGCGAAGTTATCGCACAATTGAACAGCTTGTTATCTACCTATCATGTGTTCTATTTAAATGTACGCGGCTATCACTGGAATGTAAAAGGTGAGCACTTCTTTACCTTGCATCCAAAGTTTGAAGAATTATATACAGCGCTACAGTTACAGATTGACGAAATTGCTGAGCGTATTTTAACGCTCGGTGGAACACCACTTCACGCTTATAGCGATTTTGCACAACACACGAGCATCAGCGAAGACAAAAACGTCAAAAATGGTACATCTTGCGTTAAAGGCGTAGTAACTGGTTTACAAGCCTTAATTGCCGAGCAGCGTCAAGTATCGTCATTAGCAGCAGAAAGCGACGATCAAGGTACCGCTGATCTGGTTGATGAATACGTACAAGAGCAAGAAAAGCTGGTATGGATGTACAACGCCTTTTTGGGTTAATACTTTATCAAGCTGATTATATATTGCTTAAATCAAGCCAAATAATAGTAAGATTCAGAACCATAAAAAAGCACCCAATTGGGTGCTTTTTTATGCTCAGCAATCTATCACAGTTTGATTTATTGCTGAATCCATTGACGCATTTTTTCGCGTTCAGCTGGTGTGGCCTGTAACCAAATCTGCATAAAGGCATCTAGTGTATTAGTAGGCGCCTTGACACTCGTGGTTTGCTTAATATTGGTTGTACCAGTACTAGTGTTCACCGGGGTTGCTGGCTGATCTAATGATGCGATTGCACGCTGGTTTTGCATTTCAGCATCGCCTGAACCACTAAACACCCCGCCTAGCGCCTTACCGATTCCTGAGAGCAGTCCACCTTGATTGCCAGCCATACCTTGTTGGCTTGCGATAACCGTATTGTTCTGCTGAATAGCAAGTGTTGGTTGCTCAGCATAATCTTTGGCGGCTTGATAGTCTTCTGGCTGGTTCGGCATCGTCAAACGATAGGTTTGATTGTCAGCCAAATTTGCGACCACACTCACATTACCTGAACGCAGGTAATCGTGCTCATCGTGGCTCAGTTTATATAAGCGGTCATATTTGGCAGTGATGGCGTGTTGACCTGGCTCAAGGGTAAACTCTTTAGTTAGTGGTTGAAATAGGCTTTGCTGCAATTCTTGTCCATTAATCGCAGTTACTTTGATATGGTCATCAACCAATAGGGTCACGGCTGCCTGTGACATCATAGAAACTGAGGTAGCACCAACAAATAGCATCCCAACAGTCAATTTTTTTAACAAAGAAGCATTCGATTTCATAAATTATTCCATTAGTAGTAAGAACATGTGGGACAAAAATTTGTATCTTGACGGCTATTGATATTTTAACGGTTAAAAATCAAGTGGCATGGTATGTTGGTCTTGATCCGTCGTCTCATTGTCTACTTGCGTCTCTTGAGCTATATCAGCCAGCTCTGCTGCAAGCGTTTGCTCATCAATGGTACGCAGCGCGTCACTGATCACCGCTTTTGATATATTGCTGCGACCCAAATTAGAAAACATTGGCTGAATATAGTTGAGCACGTCCATCATGGCGCCGATACGATGCGGCCCATCAGTTAATAAATGATCAATGATTCGATCATCAAACTGCCAACCACGGCGACGTAAGATAGATTGTAGCAATGCTTGGCGATCTGCTAAGTCATGACCAGTAGGCACTTTAAAGGCTGGTGCTTGTGCCAAACGCGTCAATAAATCTCTCAATTGAAACGGTAAGTCACCAGCCGGCTTATTGGCCGCAAATAAAAGCTGGCGCTGCCCTTCGCGGCTACGGTTGATCAGATGAAACAGCGCTTCTTGCCACTGACTACTTTGCTCAATCACTTCTAAATCATCGATGGCAATCAGATCAAAGTTTTCTAAAGAAGATAATACGTGTACGTCCGTATGAATCAGCTCATTGAGTGACAAGCAAATGGCTGATTTGTCCATTTCAATAAACGATTCACAAATAGCAGAAAGCAAGTGAGACTTACCTGTTGCAGGACTGCCAAACAGGTATAACTGACCAATCAGGCCGACATGTAATTGCCGCACTGCATCAATAATAGACATCCAACCAGGACCGGCAAAGTCACTAAGACTTGCATCATGCTTAATGTCCAGATTGAGACTTAGCTGTGCTTCTGCCATGGATCATCAACTCGTGTTGCGTAGTGCAATATAAAAGTACAAAAGAAAAAGGATAAAGTGCTATTTGGTACGATACCAACGCCTCGATATAAATATGTACGGTCGTTGGCATCGCCCTTTTGGTCATGAATAGTTTGCCCTATCAAGACGAATCAGAATAAAACAATATAGCAACGGCTGATACGATCAACACTGCGACTATATATAACATATTTGCAAAATGACTGACAACTCTTTTACCCAATAAGCCTGATCAATCCGATGTCAACGGTGGTATTCTTTTGATTTTCGCTTCAAGTATTACACCTATCAAATCGTAAATTCTTTACTTTTTTTCAAAAAGCAGTAGCTGTTTACGACCTTTATAGAAGTCAGTTGTACGATAATACGCATACAGATGGCGAAACAATACGTTAAGGACAGCCGACACAGGCAATGCAATGAGCATACCCACAAAACCCAACAGGCTGGCCCCTGCCAATACCGCAAAGATAACCCATAATGGTGATAAACCAATCTTGTCACCTAATAACAAAGGCTGAAGAATATACCCTTCTGCGGCTTGCCCAACCAAAAATGCGCCAACGACCAATGACAGATACGTCCAGTCCAGACCAAACTGAAACAAGCAAGCGATGATAGCGGCCACAAATCCAATGCCAAAACCCAAGTAAGGTACAAAGCTTGCAATACCCGCTACCATACCGATGATAAGTCCAAGCTCTAGCCCAATAAGCTGTAGCTGTATTGCATAAATAGCACCCAATAAGACCATCACCAGCAATTGACCTTTAATAAATGCCATCAAAGCCTGATCACATTCTTTGGCAATACCAGTAACTTGCTGACAGTAGGGTCCTGGTATTGCCAATTTCCAAGTATGCAAGCGCTGATCCCAGTTGAACAGAAAATAAAACGTCAAAATAGGCACCAAGACAATGAGACCTGCATTGTTGATAAAATTCATGCTAGAAGTCAGTATTTGGCTCATCATGGTACTGGCATCAGCGAACTTATAGTTCGTTTGCATATACTCAACAAGGGTCTCAGAAAAATCCTTGGACTCTAGCACAGGCAACTGAAGCCGCGTATTGCTATTGAACCACTCCCGCACTACTTGGTTGTACCAATTAAACATCTTTGGCAAATAATCCCAAGCCGCTTGCAACTGATTCCACAATGTCGGTATCAACCACCAGAGCAGCACCGCCATACCCAATGTGATGGTAGCGTAAACAATGATAATCGCAACCCAGCGCTTAAGATACTTTGACAAACGCTTGACCAAAGGATTGAACAAGTAAGCCAGCATAAAAGCAAATACAAATGGCACAATGACTGGCATCATCAAATAAAGCAAAAACAAAGCCACAACCAATACCACGACGATAAATAAGCGTCTAAAAAAAGGGTCGATTGGTTGGTTCATCATGATAAGTAATCCTATACGTGGGCTGATTTGAGATAGTGACAAAAATTGCGGTACTTGAGCCGTCAGGAGTCGTAAATCTAGTGTTTTATTATCGCAGAGTACAACAAAAAATCAGTCATTTTTTGTTTCTTAATCGCTTATTTGCCACTTAATGCAAAACTTAGCCAAATATTGGCAAGTTGCTTTGCGAGTGTGGTCAGTTTTTGGGTATAATGCGCGCACTATCTTTAACTTTACCTTTAAACTTTATCTCGCTGATTGTAGCGTGATTGACTCCCTTACTTTTTAATTCCAATTATCTATCCCCAACTGTGAGATGACTATGAGTGACAAGCCTTCTTTAAGCTACAAAGACGCCGGCGTTGATATCGATGCAGGCGATGCTTTGGTTCAGCGAATCAAGTCCGTTGCAAAAGCCACTACTCGTCCTGAAGTCGTGGGTGGACTTGGCGGCTTTGGAGCGCTTTGTCGTATTCCGACTGGTTACACCTCGCCTCTACTGGTATCAGGGACGGACGGTGTCGGCACCAAACTAAAATTGGCATTACAGCTCAATCGTCACGATACCATCGGTATCGATTTGGTCGCTATGTGCGTCAACGACTTGCTTGTATGCGGTGCTGAGCCATTGTTTTTCTTAGATTACTATGCGACAGGCAAGCTGGACGTCGATGTCGCGGCGACTGTGGTCACTGGTATCGGCGATGGTTGTAAACTTGCCAACTGCGCGCTTATCGGCGGTGAAACGGCTGAAATGCCAGGTATGTATCAAGACGACGATTATGACCTCGCTGGATTCTGCGTGGGCGTGGTTGAAGAAAGCGAGGTCGTGACTGGCGACAATGTTGCAGAAGGCGATGTTCTGATTGCACTGGCTTCGAGTGGCGCGCACTCAAACGGCTACTCACTAGTGCGTAAAGTCATCGAAGTTAGCGGTATTGACGTGGCTACTAGCGATGAGCAACTAGATGGTCAACCTATTCAAGATGCCTTGATGGCCCCTACTCGTATCTATGTCAAAGCCATCAAGGCATTGCAGGATACCCTTGGTAGCTCAGCGCTTCATGCCATGTCACACATCACAGGTGGCGGTCTCACTGATAACTTGCCACGAGTGCTCCCTGATGACCTAGCGGCTAGCATCGATACCAGCAGCTGGCAGTTTTCAGAGTTATTCACTTGGTTACAGACCCAAGGCAATATTGAGCAAAGTGAGATGTACCGCACCTTTAACTGCGGCGTTGGGTTTGTCATCGTGGTGCCTAAAGACAAAGCTGAAGCAACGATCAAAACATTGACTGACGCTGGTGAAAACGCTTGGCAACTTGGCGAAATGGTCAAACGTGAAGCCGATGCCGTGGTGTACCGTTAATGTCATTTGATAAGACAAACCAACCTGTCAAACCATTACGCATTGCGGTTTTGGTATCCGGAAATGGCAGTAACCTGCAGGTCTTGATAGATGCCATGCAAGCAGGTGCGCTACCGATTGAAATCGTTGGCGTCATTAGTAATCGCGAAGATGCCTACGCTGTCACCCGCGCAAAAGACGCAGATATTCCTGTCACCGTGTTGTCTCATGTGGCCAGCGGCAAGCGCATGGGCATCAAAACCTTTGAAGCTCATGCAAACAAGCAGCTCATTGCATGGCAACCCGATCTAATCGTTTTGGCTGGTTTCATGCGCGTATTGAGTGGCTCATTTATCGATAATGCGCCTGCACCAATGATTAACTTGCACCCTTCGCTATTACCTGTTTACAAAGGCCTAGATACGCATCAGAGAGTACTGCAAGCGGGTGATCGTCATCATGGCTGTAGTATTCACAAGGTGACAGCAGAGCTAGATGCAGGTCAGGTATTGACTCAGGCGGTACTGAGTGTCGATATCAACGATACAGCAGAGCGCCTACAGTCACGAGTACAGAAGCTTGAGCACAAGCTTCTACCGTGGACAATATTGCTGCTGGCAAAAAACGTCTTGTCACTTGAGGTAGATAGCACCTCCTCACAGGCTACAAACTACTTACCAACGCTGCCATTGCAGTTATTGATCACTTCATAGAATATAAGTGATGGCTAACATATAGACAGATAAAACCTTTAGTTGTATAAGACATTTTTTATAGTATAAAACAACAAAAAGCCCAGTGTAGCCATTCGCCGAAAATGAGAATCACGTTCAGTTAAAATGAGAATAGATTTTAAAGGTTTTAAGCCATTATTTCGTTCTCATTTTAACTGGTTTTAAGCGCTTATGCATGGGTTGTGTCTTGTGAGATGGTGGCGAGATCACTAGGGCTAAATCGCCAACCATCCGCACTATGAAAGATTACGTTATAGCACCACTCACTACAGAACGATTTGGCTTGTGCTTGTGGTGATAGAAATACAATCCCCAATGCCCCAAGTGTGTCGTAACGATGACGCCTGGTACGCCTGTAATAACTCAAGACACTGTGCGATTGGATGTTGTCAATGACTTGCAAGTCCCATCTATCGCTTGGCAAGCGCATTACCTTATGCCTGACACCACCATCTCTAATAGATGCGCTGTAGCAGTCATAGCGCCCATCTGCTCTAAGTATCGCAATCTCACAATGACTATATACGCCCTTGGTTAAAAGGCGTATTAAAGCATCTTGAAAGCTATTATAAAAGGCTTTTAAAGAGCGGTTGCCAGCGATACGCCTACCTTTATAACTTGCCAAATGAATCATAACTGCTCAGCGACTGTCGTGATCTGCTGCAAAACACTATCTCGATGAATATTGATGTCGTTAATATTACTCATATTATCGACAGCCAGCTTTTGCATACGTAACTTGCCTAACTCCTCCAGTGCTGTCTCTAGTTTCTGCGCACCAGCTATGATGCTGTCAGCAGCCTGTTTTGGAGTCATCCCGGTAGGTTCAACAACGGCTTGTATTTGGGGTGGTACGTCACCCTCATAATTAGCAGCTATAAACTCTTTGGCTTGTTTCTCGCGTAGTGCATACTCACGCACAAAGGGGTTAAACTTACCATAGATAGCAGCAACGGCGTCATCGATGTCGTCTTTTGCAGCTTGTTTAGACGTTTGTATCGCCTCCAGCTGTAGTGACTCGTCCACTACCCAGCCGTCTTGTGTAAGCACCACAAAGTCGCTAGGCGGCGCTTGATTTGTGATGATCTTGCCGTCCGTCCAAGCGGGTGCGTGACTATACTGATCGTGAATGTCGTCATCAATGCTAAAGTACGCCGTACCGTCATCGGTAGGGTGGAATCCCAAGCTGGGGTCTAAATAGCCGAGGACTTGGTAGCTGTTAGGGTTGTAGTTTACTAAATACATTTTCTCTCCTAATTTTAGATAATAAAAAAACCGCCATAGTTAGCTTTCTAAACCACCTATGCGGTGAGGAAGGTGTTTTATGAAACGCTAGTCGCGTCCAGAACTATAAATTTATAATTAAAGTCATTGCTTACTCTGCTATCTCTGTTATTAAAATCAAAATCTAATTCGAACCTGCCACTAGCGTCTGCTATGATTTTTAATTTGCCTGAAACACGATATTGCCTGTCTATTAAAACCATGACGGGTTTACCATACTGTTTCTTGAACACTGGATAAATGCCTGAATTAATCCCGTCATGGTAGTAATTGCCTTCTACGATGTCTATTGCTTTTATGGGATCATAGCTGGAATTATATTCTATATCACCGTTGCTGTTATAAATCTCTATCCCAGAATTAACGGACGTAAGTCCACCAGTATTTGCTCTATGTAAAATCTTAAACCATCTAGAGTCACTTGAGTAATTGGAAAGTTTAGTAAAGTTCCACGTATCAGCGTAAGCCCTTTCTAAAGTAGCGCCACTTGTCTGTAATATCTTAAATACACCTTGCCAGTTCCCTACGTTCCCTGAATTTACCTCACTTGCTGATCTGGGTTCTGATAAAAAAGCAGCAGCTAAGTCTTTGCCTAATTGTAGTACTTCAGTGTCTGTATATATTTCTACGCCTGCGCCCATTTAATAAACTCCATAAACGATATGATAAGAATCAGTGTTATTGTTATGACTATCCGCTAATCTCATAGTAACTCTTGGTATGGGGTTGCCTTGATTATTGATGTAATAATCTCTTACCACACTAACCCTGCCATGACCTGTTTTAGCACTAGCATCCCAATTAAAGAACCAAAAAAATTCGCCTTCCTCTAGACCTCCGTGATAATCTACGTCCTCTAGTTTGCTATTACTTCTACACCACAAACTACCTAGAATTTTCATAACCCTGTCATTTGTGTCTAGTGTAAGTTTGCCATTCTCATCCCAAACCTGTAAACCTTGCGGCACATCGACCTCCTTTTGTTCTTCCTTTCCGCCAAAAAAGCGGCGAATGGCATTAATAATATTTTTAAAAAATGTAAGCATTACCACACCCCCAGTCTAACCCGTATCTGCCCTGAGTCGTCATACACCTCAATCTTTTCATCAGTGATCTTCAATCCAACATTGCCTGCGCTGGTCTGGATAGTCGTGTTGCCAAACCTATCAACCTTAAAGCGGTTGTTAATGTTTAATGAGCCACCATTGATGACTGGGGCTGTGAGCGTCTGGTTGGCTTTGATGTGCTTACCCAATATCGTGCCGTCAGCGATCAAATCACCATTTACCGCAACTTGATTATTGACTACTGTGAGCATGGGTTTGACATTGCTATCACCAGCGTCTTTAACGACACCGAATTTGTCTGCCATGACGATGACTTGGCTTTCGGCTGTCGTCTCGTTCGCCATTGCACCCACAGCGATACCTGCGAGCGCTCGCTTACCGCCTGCGATGGCTTGGGTTTTGATGGTGTGGGTTGATTGGGCTTGGTTTTTGGTGACTACAGTATTTTGCAATGTTGTAATTGACGCTCTTGTTGATTTTACAGAGTCGCTATCTCTTTCAAGTCTATGAGAATAATCACTATAACCACGCATCACTGTTCTGATATAGCCATCATTCTCAGCTATATAATTATTAATTACAATGCCGTCATCACCCCCGTTTGCGTAAGCACTGCCTAGCCAGTTTTTATTGCTGTTAAAATAGTGGATATAGATGTTGGGATAAATAGAGTTAGGTTTACCTTTTATTGGGTACAACGACGCTGTGAAACTCTCACCTTTTTTCACCGCAATCCAATCACTGATAAAGTCTTGGTGGCCGCCCAAACTGCTTTGTACTACAATTTGACCCGTACTTGCATTTATATAACCGTAACTAGTGTTCTGACCCTTATCTATTAAGTTATAACCTGCTACGTCTTTCAAACCCGCTTCTAAAGTTTCTTTTGTTTGAGCTATAGTGTTTTCGTTTGTAGCTATCGCTTGCTGTACTGTATTAATATTAGCGTAAGCATTTGCGAGACTATCGCTAACTTTTGCTAGTTTGTGATTATGAGCATAGTAACCTCTTGCGACTATTTTAATAAAACCGTCATTCGCTGCAACATAATCAAAACTAACAACTTCCTTATCTATGCCACTAACACTTTGTGCTGATATCCAGTTTTTAGAGTTATCATAAAAATGTACATAAATATTAGGTGCGATATCCGTAACTTTATCCACTAGAGGGTTTATGGTTGCTTCGTACCTTTCGCCTTTTTTAACTTGTATAAAATCTATCATTACAAAATCTTGGACGCGGTTAGCTGTACCAGTTAAAAAAAGCTCGCCTGTACTTGCATTTATATAACCAAATTCAGTATTAACCCCCTTAATAATTAGGTTGTCGCCTATAGCATTTTTTATCTCTGCTCTTAGCTCATCTTCAGTTTGTGATACAGATTTTTTATTATCTGCTACCGTTTGTGATAAATTATCAATACTAGCTTGAGATGCTGTCACGGCTTGATTTTTAGCAGTATTTGCGGCACTTTGCCACTCACTCTGCAGCGCAGTGCGAGCGAGACTTGATACTTCTGTCTTGCTGGCTTTAGTAGATTGTAAATCGGTGATACTTGTCTTATTGCCGCCGACTTGGCTCGCTAGAGTTTGACGGGCAGTAGCTTCAGCGGCATCGCCTGCAATACGAGCGGTACGTTCTACTTCTAAGCCTGACACAAGCTCGCCTTGCTTGGCGGTTATTGTAGTGAGTTGCTGCGCTTGCTGGTCATTCGCGTCAGAAACCTCACTGATTTGTGTGCCTAGCTCGTTGGCTTTATTAATCAGCGCGTCAGTCTGTTTTTTGTCTTGAGCAGCCAGAGCTTTCTGACGTGCTTGCGCCTCAGCGGCGACTTTATTAGCAGCATCGGTGGCGGCACTACCAATCGCTTGATTTTTAGCCGTATCGATATCACTCTGCAGACTATCGATGAGTGATTGAGCCAGCTCGGTTTCAGTGATTTGACCGTTGATACTGGCGACAATTTGAGATGTGTCACTACTGCATTGACCACTTACCGTCACCCAATTGCCGGTATTGCCTTGATCATCAATTAATCGTAACCAAAAATGGTGCGTCTCAGTAAGCTTAACGCCGTTTTGAGTAAAAGTATCAGTAGGATAGGATAAGGTGGCCACCTTGCTCGCAGTGGCTCTATCAGCGGTTTGACTGCGGTAAATCTCAATCTTGGCTTTATTAATGACCGTCGTTGGGTTTGTCCAATCAAGCTTAATGGCAAACAGCTCAGGCGTGGCTTTTAGCCCTTTTATATCATAGTCAATCGACCACTCTTTAATAACGGCTTCAGTCAGCTCACCATTAGCAGATTTGCCACGGATTTCCGCTCTGTAGTTACCGTTTGACAGACCTTTGAGTTTAATCTCGGCGGTGTCTTGGGTGTAGCTGTTGTATAGCTTGCCATCTTTATAGATTTTGATTAGATATTGAGTGGTGTTAGTGCCTTCCCACGATATGACCAACTCATCACCGTCTTTTGAGACACGGCCATAGCTCACTTGTGGCTTGTGCTTAGTGGCAGTGCTGTCTTGCTCAAAAGTAATGCCTTGGTCAACGACAGCCTCTTTGTTTTCATCGTGCTGTACGGCGCTGATAGTATAAGTGCCGTCATCCTCGGCAATGCTTAAAGCTCTAAATAAGCGCGGTTTAACATCTGTTTTAGTAGCACTAAAAACGCCCAACTGCTCGATGCCGACAGGCGTATCTGACAATGTGATTTTGTCGTCCTGCACCGCTGTAACGTTGATAGTCTTACTTTGACCATTAGCATAGTAGCGAATGCTGTTGATGGCGCTCATTGGACGATCAACCGTGATAATGTTGCCCGTGACGGACAGCACACGGCCGCCAATCATATCGCCTGCATAGTCGTTATCTGCAATCTCAATGATGTCAAACGGTAGATGGCGGATGCCCTCACGTCCGACACTAAAGCTAACCATCTGCCGTTCGCGTATCGATGTTTCAATCAGCCCTTTGCCCACGCGCGCGGCCTGACCACGACTGGTACACGCAAAGGCGGTGATTTGCTTAACGTTGAGGCCATAGCGCTTGATAGCCTCATCATTTGCTACATATTCAGTCTTTGTGGCAAAGTTATCCGTTTTGTCATTATATTTGACGTGAACGGCGGTAAAGATGGTCTTTTGTGCGGCGCCAGAGTAGGCAAACATACCGTCCACGACATTGGCGTTACTATAAGTGGCAGTAGGGTCTTTTTTGGCATCTTGCAATGCCGTGACCATCTCACCGTCCCATACAGCAATACCACGAAACACGCTTGCTAAATCGTCAAGCAAAGCCTTGGCGTCTCTTGGCTCGCTTAGATATGCATTACACGTAAAGCGCGGCTCTTGACCGCCAAAGCCATCAGGTACGATTTGATCACAGTATTTGGCGATCTGATATAGTGACCATTTGTCACAGCCAAACTCGCCCAGACGGTCACCCAAGCCATAGCGCTTGTCAGTCACCAAGTCATAAAACACCCACGCTGGGTTATCACTCCAAGCGGTTTTAAACTCTCCTAACCAAATGCCCTCATACGTGCGAGTGATAGGGTCGTAGTTGTTCGGTACTTTAACCTGTGTCCATTTATTGCGATACGTGCGCGTAGGGATTTTGCCACCAAATTGTGCTGAATCAATCTCAAGCCCAACGACCACAGAGTTTGGGTAGTTAAACTTGGCGTCGATGGACTCAACATAGCTGACCCAATGCGTCTCATTACTGACTTTATCAGTAGTGCTATCAGGTGTGTTGCGATGCACGCTGATATTAAATGGCGCATCTGGTAAGTCAGTGAGTACCACGTCTTGATGATAAGCCGATGTCGTTTTACCAGAGATAGTAACGGGGTAGCTTTTATTGCCACACACGACCGTCAGCGACACAGAGCCGCCCACGCGGTCGCCCTTATCTGTCATCGTAACCAGTGAGCCAAGCGCAAGCGTCACTCGCACGCTATCGACTAATGGATCAGTAATAGTACGAGTGATAGGCGTAGCCGCTTTAACCTCAGCGCCCACAGCTACGATTTTATCTGTGCTATCAAATCCTGCCAGATAGTCTTGATTGTGCGTGCCAGGTAGTGCAGACACACGTATGCCGGTAAAGTTATAGCTGCCGTCAGCATTTTGAATGGGTGTATTGTCAAGATAGATGTTTTTAAACGTCACGTCTTGACCCGCCACGCCCTCGCATAGCAAATCAATGATTTTGAGCCGCTGTGCTGACTCTAAAGTATTTGGTTTTTCTATGGGCGTATGTCCGCCGCCACCGCCTTTGCCGCCTCCACCCATTAATCTACCCTCACTGTATAGTTTACTGAGATGACGCTGTCATCGTTACTGTCTAAGTTGTAATTTTCAAACGCTACTGGCAGATGATAATCACGAGTTTGTACCAACTCAGCCGCTGGTTTTGACTGTACGTCACCGCTGACTTTGTAGCTCTCAATTGATTGTGATATGACCTTGCTACCGATCATGATGTCGCCATACGCAACCGGCACGCATGAGCCTTGGGCTGTGTTATTGCCGAGACTGCTAAAAGATGATGAGCGTGATTTATCGGTATTGCTGGTGTCGCCAAAGCTGGGTTGCTTGGTTAGCATTTGCGCCACGCCGCCCAGCACTAAGCCAATACCAGCGCTAAGGGCGGCTGTTGATAACGCGCCCATCGCCGCCAGTGATGCGCCGCCTGTAAAGAATGCCGCACCAATCAATACCGCGCCCAAGATAATCTGACCGTATTTACCAGCACCGGCAATCTCTGGCACGATATGGATAACGTCGTTATCAGTCAAATCACGGCTAAAGTCAGTATCGATACTGTCATCGGTGACGTCTTTTTTGGCGACCCGCACAAAATAACCGCCATCAGCGATGCGCTTTTGTAGGCCGTCAATTTGGCTAAACAAGGCGCGCATAGCCTCGCTGGTCGTGCTGACATGCAAGTCAAAGCGCGTGCCAAAATCCGTCAAGTCGCCGTATAGTCTTACGATTGCCATTATTTCGTTGCCTCTAAATCATTAGTGATAGCGGTCATCATGTCTGGCTGCCAGTCTTGATGCCGCCAAACAGAGTGCATGGACTTATGCCAAACGTCACAAAATCCTTCGCGCCGTGATAATCCGCCGTAAGGATGGTGCAGCACTTGCTCATCGCCCAGATAAATACTGGCGTGATTGGCATTGCCGCGAATGGAGGTTAAGATCACATCGCCTGGCTGCATATCCGCCATATCAACTTGATAAAACCCAGACTTAGGAAAGTTGACGATAAAAGCGTCATCTGCTATTTCTTGAGCTTCGCCTTTGCGCTCATACGCCATCAGCTTAATGCCGCATAGCATATAGGCATCTTCGACAAGCGAATAACAATCACGCTTGCCATAATCAAAGGTACGACCACGTAATAACGGGGCATAGCGATATTTAATCAGCTCCCATTGATCAGCGCTGGCAACCACTAACCACCAATCACAGCGCATCTTGTGCTGTGCTGCGCGGTCTGAGTCGCTTAAATAGCGCAGACCTTGCGGATGCGAATGCACCACAATATCAGCGGGCTGCCACTCATCGTGACTGATTCTAAACGTCTCAGTTGGCTTGTCTGCTACATTGTTACAAGGGATATAAGCCCCATCGACAATCAAGCCGCAACACTCGTTAGGATAGACGTGCTTGGCGTGATTAATGATTTGCTCTGTTAAACTCATAGCTTATCGACTCCTACAAAGCCGCCAAAAGGCAGTACTGCCTTTTTGCCAAATCTAGCGCGGCAACCTTGCAGGCACTTACTACATTTATCTTTTGTCATATCACTGGTAGGCTGATCGTACTCGTCGGCTACCGCATGGCCTGTATAGCCACAGCCATCACCTCTATACACCCAGTTACACGTATTAGCCACAATGATGCGCCGAGGTAATACAGCGCCGTCGGTTTCGCTTGGGACTGCCAGCTCAAAGGTAGCGGTTTGATTATTGAGCGCTGAGTAACGCTCGATGACGTATCGTGATACCAGTTGTTGATTGGGATCAGCATTGGCATTACCGTCTGCAAAGTTCGCCGCGTCTAAGTGCTGAGCGTAGACTTGGCGACGAGTCACAATCGCACCCACGCCGCCTTGGTAGTCTTCGATGACAGCAGTGACCAATCCGTAAAGGTTGGACAGCGTGATATTAGGACGGTTACTAGCGCCAGTGCCTTTTAACTCAAAGCCATCTGCTTGTATCGGATAGGGTTGATAAGGCACGCCTTGCCAGACGATTGCTTGCCCAAGCTCATTGGTTTGATTACAAAAGTGAAAGACCTCACCGCCAAATTTGGTTAAATCGATATCAAACAAATCGAGCAATACATCTTGTTCAAGTTTCGTGATTTCTTGCTGCTGCTGTGGGGTTAATTCTCTCATGCTAGCACCTGATGCATCGTCCAATTGAGTGACCACTTAGCGCCGCCCTGCGGGCTACGTGATATGGCTTTGGCAATATACTTGCGCAGTGGTTCATCGCTGGTGACACGCCATAAGAACGGTGTCACCGTGTGCGCATCCAAAAACGCTTTGACAGTATCGATGCTGGCTTTAGAGCCGACCTTACTGACTTGCCAGTGCTCAAGACGCGGGGCAAGCCCATTAGGCGCACGCTGACTAAAGCCGTCACCAAATTGCACCGTGCGCACATCGTCATCGGTGCTGCCTGTACCTTGTACAGCGATATCATAAGTAAATGTATTCATGGTACTTAGACTAACAGTATGTTTATCAAGCGGTTATTAAAGTGATTTACTGATTTTTGGGCATGAAAAACCCCCTTTAACGGTTGCTTAAAGGGGGTTTAAATGACGGTTATAAATTCTTATTAAATACAGTTGGCTTTTCCGATTTTCACCCACTTATCAGTGTGAACCAGCTTATCAATATCAATAATGCTTACAGTAACCAATTCTGTCGCACCAAATTCTGATTGCAGTATCTGACACGCATATTTTGCAAAGCCATCGCGGTTGCTGCCATCATTATGCATACCCAGCTTTAAAGTACTATAAGGGAATAACGCATCTGCAACGCTGGGTTCTTCATCGCTCTTAAAATACGCAACGATTTCTGCTTTTTTGGCGTCGGTTAGTTTGTTCTTATCTGTTTCTTCATCTTTGGCTTCAACGTCTTTTACTGCGGCTGCTGCCTTTGGCTCTGTCTGCTTTAATTCTTGTGGTGCTGCTTCAGCTGCTTCTGGAGTAGTGTCTTCACTAACCAAGCCACCAATAATCATTAAAACCACAAAAAATATACCACAGCCAATCAATATTTTCTTAATCACAATGCAATCCTCACGTTTAAAAGCCAATAAATGTCAATCATACATGAATTATCTAGCAGCTAACATATTACCAGGCCTCATTTGTTCTTGCAGTGTTTGTAGTACCACCGCTTTTAGCGAGTTGGCCAACTGCTTACCATCTTGGCTGCTGGTCTGCACATCAGTACTTGTACCCTCATTGCTGATATGTACATCAATCTGCACTTGATTGACCACACCTGCCGATTGGCTTGATTGCTGATTACCAAAGACTTGTACGCCAAGCTTGCCATTGGGGCCACGGGTCAGCGGCATAACTGCTTCAGGGCCTGCCTCACCCATGACGCCAAGGCCGCCTGCATGACGAAACGCCGTGGGTTTATTAAAAACGTCTCCATTGGCATAGTACTGAATGCTATGTGTATTAAATGCACCGCCTTTTGCCAGTGCCAACAGGCCACTACTACCAAACGCGCCACCATCTGCGAACATACCTACGGCTGCTTTTGCCAAACGTAACATAGCGAACTGAATCAGCATCTTACTAATGTCTTGTAAGATCGAGCCAGCTAAATCTTTAAAGTTGAGTTTACCCGTGGTGACAAAAGCAGCTAAGCTATCGCCCATCTTATTAAATGCGCCAGTCGTCGCCTGTGTCATGGTCTCATTGAGACTTTGCGCACCATCGACCAGACTTTGAAACCCTGACTGCATGCCGCCGACCCAATCATTGTCCTTGAGCGCTTGTTGCTGCTCACGCAAAGACACTTGCGCATCACGTAGCGCCATGGTTTGCGCAACCTCTTGATCTAATAACTGCTTGCCTTTTTCAGAGAGACTTTGCTTAATCCATTCTGCTTGATTAAGCAGGTCATATTCAAAGCGCAAGCGCTCAACCTCTGATGCTTTTTTGCCGATCAGTGAGGTCTCAAATTCGTAGTCGGCAAGGCGTGATTGTTGATTACTGGCAAACCGTGCCAGGCTATTAGTCTCGTTTGTTTGCGCTTGCGCAGCTTTATCTAATAGCTGACCTCTAGCCATGAGCCATTTTTGACTTTCCTTATCCTGAGCAATCAGATCTTCTTTGATTCTATAATACTCACGCAGCTCATCAAGTACGCTGTCTTTGATACCGGGGAACGCACCGTTTTCACGGTCATAATCAAAGGCGGCTAATTGACTGTTATTACCAAATAGTGCGATGTCTTTTTTGAGACCCGCCATGGTATTGCTGACATTTTGGGCTAAGTTTAGAGCTGCTCGTACTGCCTCACTTTCTTTTGCCTTAATACCTAAACCTAAACCAATAGACAGCCACTCACCAAACTTCTTGAACAAGCGAGACGGTGAGCGAATGACAAAGAAGTTTTTGACTGTGTCGCTGACAGAGCTTGCCAAGTTTTTAGCGACACTGATAGCGCCAGTGATTTTGGCTTTGACACCGTTGATCAAGCCCTGCACCGCATCGATGCCGATGTTATACAGTTTGGACGCAAGCCCGCCAAACGCTTTAGCAATGTTAGCCACACCGCCAGTCACGATGCTAACCGCATTTTTTAGGCCGCCGCCAATGATAGAGACAAAGCCTGCAATATCACCACGTGCCAACGCTTTAATGGCATTAAAAGCGGTTTTAATGGTATTTTTAACGAGGTCAAAACCCGTATTAAACACCGTGGCGATGACATTGATGGAGGTGCCAAATATAGCTTTGATAACGTTAAAGCTAGTACTGACTATATTTTTTATGACATCAAATGAGGTGGTAAAAATTCCCTTAATCGTTGCCCAGCCAGCGGTAAATACCGCCGATACCAAATCCATAGTGACTTTGACGTTAGGTGCTAAAAAGTCAAACGCTGCGACTGCCCAGTCTTTGACCGTCGTAAATATCTCTTTAATATTGGCAAAGGCGTCTTGTACGGGCGCTGGTAAGGAGTTAAAGACCTCGGTGGCTTTGGCCTTGATGGTGTCCCAATTTCGATAGAGCAGCACACCAACGGCCACGAGGCCTGTGATTGCTGCTAATGTAAGCGTAACGGGACTGGTGACGAGAGCGACAGCAGCACCAAAGCCAGCGGTCACAGCCGTAGCTAATGTGCCAATAGCTGTCCATGCCGCAATAGCACCGTTAAAGAGCAAGAACGCCCCAGCCGCCGCGCCAATGCCACTGGCTAGCGGGATGATGATTTCTTGATTGGCGACAAAGTAGTCGGTCACCTGTCCGATAACCTCACCAGTTTGCCCGGCAAGGTCTTTTAGGCGACTAAAGCCATCGCCCACTGCTTGTAGCGCAGTTTGCAGCCGCTCAGCATTCTCAGGTGTGTTAAGCGCATCCATAACACGCCCAATGCCACCAGTTGCCTGCGATACAAAACCCTGTAAGTTGCCAAACGCTTCAGCGATAGTCGCTATCGTACTTTTAAGCTTGGCGGCGTTCTCAGGTGTCTTTAGCGCATCTGTCATACGTGAGAGACCATCAGCAGATCTTACGACGATATCTTTTATCGCATCACCAATGCCGGACTGGACGACGGCAAGCTTAAAGCTGTTAAAGTTGTCGCCTAAGTTACTAATCGCACCGTCTAACGTTTTAGCGCGGTTTGCCATAGCATCGCCAAACTTGTTTTCACCGATCGCTAACAGATACTCTTGGATTTCTTTAGAGTTTTTGGCGACCGTGGTAGTGACACCTTGGAAGGTAAACGATACTTGGTCACCTTGTTGACTGGCTTTGATACCAAACTCTTTGAGACGTTCAAACTCAAACGTAGAGGCGTCTGCTACTGCCTCAATCATCTGATTTAAGTCTTTACCCATACCAGCCGCAAAGTTGCCGTAGCTCTGCATACTGCGCATGCTAGGGTCTAAGCCGAGGTTTTTAAGCTGCACAAACCCTTGTACTGATTGCTCAAGCGCATACGGCGTGGTGGAGGCAAACTTGGTTAGCTCATCAAATGCAGCGGCGGCTTGCTTGGTACCGCCAGTGGCTGTGATCAGCTGAGAGTTTAAGATGTCGAATTGACGCTGAGTGTCGATCAAAGAGTTTAGACTTAGCGCACCTGCCAATGTACCGACCACACCGCCAAACATAACGGCTTTTTTGGCAACGCCAGCTAAAGTACCGCCAAAGCCCCTGACGCGCTGCTGTAAGCTGCTGGTGCTGCGGTCAGCACGTCTTGATGATCTGTTTAAATCATCTAACCCATTATCCAGATCATCTAGCGTACGGATGGCGGCTGTGCCATCTGCCGATATGACCAGTCCAAACCGTAATTCTTGACTCATAGCTATTTACTCACCTACTTACCTAAATCAATACAAAAAGCCCAGTGTTTAAGATAAACACTGGGCGATATAAGTATTATTAAAGTGGCTTACTGATTTGAGTTGGCTTTGTTTAGATGCTCATTGATCGCGTTGGCATAGCCTGCTATCGCTACACGCCAGTTGGTAAAGTCATCTGGTGTGACGGTGATGTCTTCACGGCGTAGCAGCACATCTATTGCTACCCAGTCCACGCCCATCACCGTACCGCTGTATGGGTTACGAGTCAGTACCACATAATCAAATAGTGGCAGTATAGGCGTAAACTCACGCCAGACGGTCATCACTTCAAACTCAAACTCGCTTTGCTCGGTTGCCACACCAAACTCTGCAAACGCGTCATCGGTGGCTTGTTGTTCCGCTAGGTAGGCTTGATAGGCGTGCTCTTGAACCGCCACATGCCGACCTAGCGCGATTAGTTTTTTTGGTGTAGCTTATTACCGCCGACGCTATCAAAGTAGCCATCGATGACGGCTTGACGAAATTCAGAGATAGCAAGCAGCTGTCGTTTGCTGTCTTCATTGAATTCTAAATCTTCATCGTCCTCACCTTTAATCTGTCCTGGTAGCCAGCCCGCTAAGACTTTATCAAAGAAGTCGTTTTCGACATCTTCGGTGTGTTCAATGTCATGAGTGGATTGAATCCGTTCCATTAAACGCACGCGCTCATCATGCGGCAGACGGTTAAAGTTAACCTTGATGGGCATTTTTTTGTAGCTGCCATTGTGCGGCATCTTGATAGTGATCGTCCAAGGGTAAGTATCAGCGACATCGCTCAGTTTAAACATGGTGTTATTCCTAATTTAAGTGGTTTTAAAAAGCAATTAAAAAGCGTTTAATTGCTAGGGTTTTAACTAAATACAATGGTGTATGGCGGATTGCTCGCTGATTGCATGACACTACACTCAATCTCATAGCCGAGCGCGCCGTCCATATCAGTGGCCTTAGGGATATCGATAGCCACCGCAGGATAGTCCAGTTTGATTTTGTGACCGGCTGCCGTACCATGCTCTATGATTAATGGCATCTCATCCCCGTCCCAAGCTTTCTGATACAAGTTAATCTCACTAAGCTGCGGCGCACCAACGGCGATGGACACCATAGGCTTACGATCGCTAATCATTGAGGATTGATGATTGACCATATCCAAGCTGGTCACTTCATTACCGGTAGTATGGCTAAAGGTTTTCATGGCGTAGTCTTTACCGCCCAATTTAAACACCGGCGTATTAGCAAAATTCACCGCTTTTGGAGTGACATAGCCTTCTATCAAAGTTACTAAATCACTGGGTTTGGCAATCGGTATCGTACCGCCGACCATGCTGATTTCAAACTCCCAATAGCCCAGCTCGCCACTGTTTGCTGATAGCTTGATTTCGGCTTGGGCGCTTTTGCCCATGTGGAATTGTCCATCTAATAAGAAAGCGACGGTGCCAAAGCCCTCGTTTGTGGTCTCAGGCGTGTAGGTCACACTATCGACAGCAACGGTCTCAGAGTGACCAGCCATCAAGAATAAATCACGATACGCAGGCGCAGTGCCAGCGGTACCAGAGCTAGCAAAAGCCACCTTGCCGGTGATTTTTACTTTGTCGGTGGTGCGGTGTTTTTTATTTGCGCCCCAGCTTTCACCGTCTTTTTCTTGCTCGACAGTATCACCTTCAAAGCTAATATCGACGTCTTTAGTTTCGACAGGCTCGAGCTGACTGGGGAGTAAGTCACCCACGCCCCATAGCAGCAGTTTTTTCTTAAATTTACGACTTAATGCAACGTTTGGCATGATTTGCTCCTATTTGCCTTGTTGATTGATGCGTTGTGTATAACCCAGCTCATAGATGTCGGCCCACACGTGCAAGCTGTCTTTGAGATCGACTAGGCCGCCAGTAACGAATTTGAGCGGCTCAGTGTCCGCGCCTTTTTTGTCCGTGCAGACGTAGCCGCTGATGGCACTAAAAACAGCGGATTGCATGTCTTCAGCCGTATCACCCGCTGCCGCACCGTAAGCATCACTGTAGTTACTACAAATAGTAATTACCTGATAGCGCTCAGCGACATCCTGATAATAGTCGCTATTAGATTGCGCTTGGGTTTCAAGCTTGATGACATAACAGCCTTCAGTGGTATTGCGGTTTTTTAGGACCTCGTCAAGCTGGCCGCTATCAGCGACTTCAACAAACAGTCGGTCATGCGCTTGGTCATAGTCTTCAATGCGCTGAGCGATTTGCTTTCTAATTCTCATCTCATTCCGCCAATGCTTGTCTGATAAACTGATTGATGGCGTTGGCATCGTCTGCACTGACGCCTAGATAGGGTCTGGCTGGTATACCGCCGCCACCGTCTTGATGGCGACGGGCATATTCTTCATTAGAGCCGACATTGACGCTGTCACTGCTCACGTTATAAGTAATGGACTGTAGCAAGTTGCCCGATTGTTCAAGCAACCCGCCACCTGAGGGTTCCAATATCCAGCGTCCTAATCCAGCGACTGGATTTTTACGTCTGATACCTGAGCGCTTGAGGCTGGCATAGTTTGGATTGACGTAACTTTGCCAAGGCGTGCCTTCAGGCGATTTTTTTTCATCGGCGATACGAGATTTGGCACTTTCGGTAAGCTCGTTACCGATACTGTCAAGCACAGGTCTTAAGTCATCGGTATGCGCACGCAACCGAGCAAACAGATCACGACAGTCATTCATACCATCCCAAGTTACTGTGCTCATCCTAACCTCGACTGTGATTAACCGACCAAACCCTTTTTAAATGGCTTTAAACCCCGTTTAAATTCGTTCAAAGATGGCTTATCGTGCTACCGCCACACTTTTATCTTTTCAAGTACCTTAGAGAGCGTTTAAGAGCGAGTCTCTTTGTGAGCGTGTTAAGTCAAACGACCCATTGTTGTACGGGTAAACTGTCTGTCCTCGCTGCTGATATCCGCATGATGACTTGGCGCATCATCTGTAGGATCATCATCAGGGATAGACAAGCCCAGACTGGTATCACCTTTAGCAAAGCGCTCTAAGTGCTTGATAGCATCGTCGTATAGCTTAGTAGTGGCATTATCGGACTTGCCTGTATTGCCAAGCTTCACCTTTAGGTAATACACCGCCAAGTCGATGGCAAGGGTCTTAACCAAGGCAGGAACGATAGCAAGCGGTAGGCTGACCCGCTGACCGATGTAGCTGTCAATGATGCCTGTACCGTCCGCTATCGCTGCCTCTGCCACTGGCACATTGATACTATCTGAGCGCTGCTTTGGATTGGTCAGCTCTATGACCGTTTGCTTGCCCAGCCGTAACTCCAAGTCTGTGACAGCAGCGTAGCTCATTAGTCGTTACTCGCAGCATGCTCAGCAGCAAGCACGTCCCAAGCAGCATCACGCTCTTTGGCGCTGACATCCAAGCCTAACTCTTGTAGTACATAAACCGTAGGCTTGTCGGCAGTGACATCCAAATTTAGACCACGGATCGCCTCAACGATCGTCTCTAGATGATCAGCAGGCGCTTTTGGTACTTTAGCGCTTTGAGCCTCACTCGTAACTGGCTCAGATGTCGCTGCTGTGCCCGTATCTGTGTCTGCTGTAGGCGTTGGCTCATTTTCCAGCTCATCGACAATAATAAAGGCTGGGTCAGACGCATTAGTGGCATCAGATAGAGTGTCTTCAGATGCCGAATGATCGACATTGACAGTGTTATCGCCTGTTTCAACATCGTCAGCTCCTTCTGAAAGCACCTTCACTTGTAAATGGCGATCGGACTCAAGTACTGCCAGCTCATTGTCATCCACTTCGATTTGTTTGGGCTTGTCTGTAAATTGCATACCGTTCCGAAATCGGCTTTGGCAGCCAGTAGCAATAACAGAGATTAAAAACAGCTTACTCATGATTACATCCTTTTATAATAAGATTTGGATTAGGCTGCCCGTATCAAGCAGCCTAACCTGAGATGAATTAAACGCGCTGAGTGACCAGCACATCCACCACGTCTTTGTTGATGTTAGTTTGACCGTTCGCTAGCTTGTCGGCTTTAACTAGCTCTAGTGCTTTGGCACGTAGTGCAGGTGGCACGACAAGTAAGCTTGGATTAATATCTAGCTCACGACCGCCATCGGCTACTTGTGACTGCATGTGAGCGATAGCAGCGTTTAGCGTGTCAGCGGTCAATGGCTTGTTGGACTTATACGCCATCTGCCAAAATCCATAACCGACGTTATGACGCGCTCGAGCGCCCCAGCGAAATAGATCTAGCATAAAGACCGACTCATCATCCAGCTTGGTCATAGCGGTCAGCTCAATTTCTTTACGCTTTTGAAAGATGATGGGCTTGATCACATTGCTGGTATCAAGCAGATACCAGGACGGATCACCGCTCACAGCATCATAGTCTAGATTAGATACCGTAGTGGCCACACCCGTGCCATCATGATTTGGGTACACAGGATGATCGGTATCAAAAAAGTTTTGACCGTCATAGCACATTTTCTCATGGCCTGTTTTTAATGCATCAAATACTAATTTGTCTGGATGCTGACTGGCACGGCGGCCGTGCGCTTGGGCAAGTGGTGTTAACGTGCCTAGATTATCGTCTTCGATGTCAGTACGCTTTACCGCAATCGTTGATTCGTACAGCTTATTGACGATGCTATAAGCGTGAGTCGTGATATCTTTGAGCACGCGCTCACCGATCCACTCACGCATCTCTGGCAGCTCACCAAGCCAGTCATAAGTATTGCTAGCTGTGCTGGACGGTACGACCGTTGCGATCTGAGTGTATTCAGGCTCGACGCTATCGAGACCGTTTTGGAAGGTCTTTTTAATCGCCGTATTTAGCGCGGTTAAGGTGGCTGCATTAACTAAAGCCATGGCGGTTTTCCTTGTAATTTATAAATAAGATTAGATTAAAGGTCTGCTATTAAATGCTTGTTATTAAGTGCTTAGGACAGTAAGGCTTAGTCTAAGACCACGCCCATTTGCGCCAAGATACCTTGTTGCTCACTGTTAAGCTCAGTGGCGCTGCCGTCATTTTTCGGCGATTTATCAGGCAGGTTACTCTCACCAATGACGGGTGCTTTTTTGGCAACGAACTCTTTAAAGTCATTTAGGCCACTCTCAGTAGAGCAATACACTGCATAAAACTCGCGATCAGCTGGGGCAATCTTTTTATCTTTGATGGCCGCATTGAGCGCCGTTTCTACTGCCTCGTTGTGCTTTTCAGTTTCAAGCGCTGCAAGCTTGGCATTGGCAGTATTAAGTTCCGTGACCACCTGATTATGGGTAGCTTGCGGTACAAAGCTATTTAGATCAGGCGTCTTCGTCGCCACCGAAGCGGCTTTCAAATCTTTGATAGCGTCAATTGCCGTCGATTGATCGGCATCTGCTGCGAGGCCAAGGGCTGCGAGTAATGCTGCTAACATGGTGTCGTCCTTTTGTGTGGTTGTGGTATTTAGGGTTCGAGAGTCCTCCGCCTTATTTAAAGCAGGGACATATAAGTTAGGCTTATTGGTCAGGCCCACACTACATAGCGCATGCACAGCGCCATCTTTAGTGGTATGAAAAGCAGGGCTGTAGAACTTATAGCGCTTATCGTCGATGGATTCTTTACCCAGCGTATTTAGCTCAAGCAGTCCTAAGATATGGTCTTGCTCGACTTTGAGCTGAGTGACCCAGCCACTCGCTTGAGTGTTAGCAGTGATTTCACTGGCATGGTCGTTATCGAGGATAAAAGGTAAGGTGGTGTTTTTGACGACTTGCTCAGGGTCGCTATTGGTCCAGCTACGGCCATCACGCCCAGTAAATGCGCCGATAGGGATAAGTGGTAACCATATCCCGTCATCTGCATCGATCTTGGAGGGCAAGCGACGGCAAAGTGTGGTGACTATTGCATCACTGGCATCACTCTGACTGGTACTATTAAGCGTGGTATATAAGTGTTTTTTCATATTACTTAGAGTAGCAATATGTGTAAGTGTCGGTTATTAAAGTGGTTTACTGATTTTCTTGAGTGGAGGCTTGCTTGGTGCGGGTTGCGCGGGATATACTAATAATATAGCGATGGGGGTTACCAACTGGAAAGGGTCGCCTGATATTCTTAGCAATATCCGCATTATCCTGTTCGAATCAGGCAAACCATCGCTATTCTCTTTAGTTTAATGAGCCGTATAGCAGCTCATAACGTCCAAGACCGGTTAAGTCTTTTGTTAGCCCTCCTGTGGTCACTGTATTTAACTTTACCTTCTCTTTCTTATCACCAGTTTTTAGTTTTACCTCATAATCAAGCTTAATAAAGACTTTGCCTGTTTCGGTTTTATAAACAAAAATCAAAGTATCAAGACTGGTTTTTTTAGAGCCATCCTTTTTTGGGTCTAACAGTACCGCACTTGGGTTTTGCAGCTTGTCAGGCAGCTGCTGCCAAAACTCTACGGGCAGATTGATATCCTTGCCTTGCTTACTGTCTCTTAAACTATGCAGTATGTCTGTATCACGCACCGCGATGATTTTATGGTGCGGTGCTTTGCCCAACTTTGTCAGCTTATCGACCACCTCATCATTGATGACGCCGACGGCCAGCGTATTATTATAAGCGCGTTTATGCTCAGCGACATCCGCCACCATCTCATGCACTACCTTATCTATCATCGCCTTTTGCGCGGCATCGCCCAACAAAGCCGCCATGACAGCAGTGGCTTGTTTTGGATTTTGGCTGACCACTTGCGATAGCTTATCAGTGACCATCTCAAGCGCTTTGTGTTCACGATGACGCCCGACATTATATTCAAACCCTGGACTGATGCCCTTGGGCACTTTATGCTTGCGGCCAGTGGCTTTATTCTCCCAGTCGTGATACTCAATTTTTGGGCTGTCACTGATGCCGGCCTTTTCAGCTTTATCACGGGTCAAGCTCTGCACCCAGCACTTACAGCCCCAGCCATTCATCGGCATGTGCGTTTGCCAAAACGGATCGTCAACAGGCAGTACTAGGTTCTCAAAGCTTTTATGATCTGGTCGATGCTTGAGACTTGGCCCAAGGCGATAGCGTAGATAAGGATGGGTGGCTTTATTGGCCTCAAATCGATGCCAGCTGCCCGTGTGATACGATTGGGTTTTATTGACTTGATAGACTTTCTTTAGGCGTCTGTCTGAAAGCCGCGTCAGCTCTTCACCCGTTACCTCATCTTTTTGCGCGTACGTGCCCCAGCCGTCTTCACCCAGCTTTTCTAGCATATTTTTTCTAAAGGTATGAAAGGTTTGCCCGTCAGCCACCGCATCAATCACGGATTGATGAATGCTATCTAATACATCCAGCTCCATGATTTTGGCGACAGTGAACTTGGAGGCATGCTCTTGGGCGTATATCTCTGCCCAGTTATAGCTGGTGGCAAGCCCCTTGCTGGTTATGTATTCTATCGCCTCATGGGGTATGACTTTAGGTACCTTAAGCGCCATTATTTAACCCCATCGGCAAAGGCTTTGATGCCTGACAGTGCCAGCGCGTCAGTAATATCACTGCTGTTTAACTCAGCATCATTGAGCATGCTTAGCATCTCATCAAAGCTGGTGGCGGCTTGTAGCTGACTGACCAGCGCTTTGATAGATTGCTCAGTGACATTGATAAAGCCGTCCAAGTCATCGTCATCATCGATATCGTGCAGGCGGTCTTGCTCATTGTTGAGCGCTTTAGACAACGCTGTTTGAGCGCTTGGCGGTGCCGCTTGGTTAAATTGGGTCGCACCCATACCTTGCGGACTTGCCGCTACTAGCAGCTCTTCATCATCTTGTGGGTCAGGGATGCCCAATTTATCGCGCACAAAGTTTTGTGGCACTTTTAGCCCAAGCGGGATAAGCTTAGCAAGACCATCTACCAAGCCTGCAATATCTTCCGCTTCAGGGACGTACAAGACAAACCGTGGATAGACTTCTTGCACGCCGTAGTTAAAATCAATGTAAGGCTTAATCAGTTGCTGATTGATCGTAGCCGCCATCTGCTTGGCATCCGCTTTGAGCAGATCTATCCGCACCTCATTATGGACTTGTGATTGCGCGTTACTACTGCCATCATCAGCGGTCATGGTTTGACCCAGCACGGCTTTGCTGATTTGCTTATCTAGCCAGTTTGCTAGGTTTTCAAACAAGCTTTCGCCGCCCGTTGAGTTTGCCGCTGTGATAAATTCGACTTGCATACTCTCAGGGATGATCGCCGCCGCGTCGGTACCGATATTAGCGACCGCGCGTTTGAGTACCGCTTTGTCAGCCTCTGATGCCCCATTGCCGTATTTGCCGACCCGTATCGGCATACCAAACACTTCACAAAACGCCATCCAGTCGGTCAGTGCGTAGGTCTTACACATGTAGCTCAGCGCCGCCATACGGGCAAGACCGCCGCGTATCGGTACGCCTGCTTTGAGTTTGGGCTGATGCACGACAAACTTATAGGCTGGCAGATGGGGGCCAGCTGTACCGTCCTCATTACATAGTCGCAAGGTATAAGCATCATCATCCGCAAATCTAAAGTAGCGCGGGTCACGCCACACATAGCGGGTAGGTTTAAAGCCTTCCCACATGACTTCACTGGCCGCGAAGCCTTTACCCAAGCCATCGACCAAAGCGCTGATTAAGTCATCAAATTCGGCCGCTTGCACCAAGTTGTTGATATCATCCGCGATCGTTTGACCAATTTCACTATCATCAGCAGGTTCTACATGACGATCTAAGCCCTCAATTGCTAGCTTACGCGTGCGTAGTACGCTGCCATAGTGAGGTTCGCGCTCTTCCATCTCCTCAGCGAGCGTCAGATAATCGTAGATGTCGCCTTGGTTGGCCGCTGCTAGTATATTAGCAAGCTTGGTTGGGTTTAACCCCTTGGCAATGCTGTCATCATTCCACGCACGGCGGACGCCTGTGACGGAGGCAGCAGCAACTTCTTGCTGTAATACTTTTTTGCCAGCTTGGCTTTTTGGGTCTATTTCTTTCACAGCACGCCTCTTTTAAATCCGTGGAATTGGGTGTCATCACTATGGTAGGTAGGGTTATCTTTGACGCTCTCGTAGCCGTACTCACGCACTTTAGCTTCAATCGTAAACTGGGCATGACGCAGTAGTAGTAACGATATGGCCGTATCAGCGTGGCGCTTGATGCCTTGTCTGTCCTCGGCCGCAGTTGCCGACGGTATCTTAGGGATGCCTTTCACTACTCTAAAGGCGCGCAAATCTGCCAGCACGCGGTCAGTCTTGGGTATCTTTTTAAACGTGCCGTCCTCGAGCGCCGCTTTAAAGGGCGGGGTATGGCTTCTATACCACGGATCACTAAAGCTAACCTCATCGATCAGCCCCGTTTGTTCTTTTGGGTCCCAGCGACCAAACTTATCCGCCGCCGCTTCAGCAAGGAACCCGCCATTACCGCGGGCATCAAACGCGCCTCCAGCAAAGTTTGGCAGCCTATCCAAGATATAATCAACGATGATTTGCTCTTGCTGCTTGTACGGCATTTTGCCCAGCTCAAGAATAAACTGTATCTCTAAATCTAAGTTGGGCTGCTCAGCGCCGATGCTAAGGGAGGTTAAGTTACTACTACGGGCAAAATCTTCTCCAGCGTAGTGTTTTAAACGAGGGTTTAAGCCCTTTAAAAGAGGCTTTATATGCGCTTCACACCAATCATGGATTTCACTGCGGCGGATATGCTCATCGACTAGGCTAAAATCATCTTTTTTGATGAGGCTAATAACAGGCGTGCCTTTGTCCATGTTCTTTTCGATCATGGCGCGGGTCAGCCAGTTGCCTGAGCCGTGCTTGGGCACACACATATATTCTTCTTGCGCGTCCTCTTCACTTTCTGTGTCGTTCAGTAGGTTTTGTATCCATTGACGCTCGCCCTCGGGTGTCCACACGCCACCGGTGACTTGGCACTTACCGAGTACCTGACAGATACGCTGATACAGCCCGTCACGGCAGGCATCTTCAATAGTTGTGGTATGCACAGAGCCACGCTTTTTACCAGCGCGGCAGTCTTTGATATACTCGTTAAAAGGGCTGTCATCGCCATTATGCGTCGATATGATGCGCACTTTGCTGCCCCACATCGTGAGAGCCATAGCCGCTTTTAGCACTTCAGCAAAGCGGTCATGGAACGCCGCTTCGTCTATCACTACGTTGCCCTGCATACCACGCAAGTTTTTGGGGCTGGAGGATAGGGCTTTGACTTTAAAGCCTGAGGCAAAGTAGATGACAAAGACCTGAATGTCCTTGTCTTCATCTTCAAACACATCCTCACAAGTTTCACTAGCGGCATAGCCATAGGCTTTTGCCCACATGGCGACAGCGTCAATATACTCTCGTGCCATCTCTTTATTGGAGCCAATATAAAACGTATCACAGCCGCCAGCGAGGCGGCTCATACTGGCATCAAGCGCATTGTCAGCTGCTTCCGCCCACGTCAGACCGATTCGGCGCGATTTTTCGCCCACTTTGATTTGGCTATCATCAGCGATCCAGCGCTTTTGATAAACGAGGAGCACATCACTTTTATTAAATCCAGCAAAACCATCTAAGAAGCGCTGACACTCATTAGACAGCTTGTTTAAGGGACGCTCTACAATACTACTCATCGGCAATGCCTAGAATTTGATGCTTGATCATCTTGACGGTATCGGCGGACAGTCCAGCTTCAGACACGACTTTTTCAGCGGTATCAGCGGCGATGGTTGCCACTTCCTTACGGATGGCTTGTTCACGCTTAAAGCTGCTGGTCTCTGCCTGCTCAACGCGCTGTACGACAAGCGCTAACTGATTGAGCGCTTTGATATCCACGCCGTCTTCACTATCGCCCACACTCATGGTGGTCTCAAACGCCAACTGCTTGATAAACTCCATCAGCATTTTGCCCACGTCAGATTGCGGCGCTTCCCCAAACTGCTTGGTCCAAATCTCTGCCATCTCACGACTTTCACGGATACGGGCTGACATCTGCTCCATCTTGCTACTAAAGCGATTGAGACCGCTACGGCTTAAGCAATGCGCCTCGCTCAGCCCAGCGTCCAATACCAGCTGATTAATCTCAGCGAGTATCTTGGCTTGTGATAGCTTTTTATCACGGAGCATGAGGGTGAGTTGGCTTTTGATATCACTAGGTAGTAGATCCACTTTGCTTGCACGCCCTCTGGTTTTGTCAGTCATAGTTATTCCTAATACTTTGGATTAGGCTTGTTGACACCATCGACGACAGATAGCCCGTTTGCTACATCCAAGCCACGCTGGGTGATCGTAGCCACAAACAATTCAATACTGCCGGCGTCAATGCGATTGATCTTGACCAGCCCTTGCTCCTCAAGCCACAGCATATGGTTACGCACCAGATCCATGCTGATACGATGGCCAAACTGCGCCAGACAAGTCTGTAAGATGTTTTGATTGGCGTCGTTGTTACAAGCGACCAAGGCTTGTAGTAGTGCTAGGCGCTGATCAGCTGTGATTACATTGACCACGTTACTTATCCCCTGTGTTTATTTCTTTTTTTACCAACAAATCAACCAAACGTGACAGCCCTTTAATGCTGGTGTGTAAGGCCGAGGTTTCACCTTTCATGTCACGGATAGCGCCTTGTAGCGCAGCCACATCGCGCGCGCTTGGCAAGTGCTGCAATTCTTGCTCGACTTTATCGACCCGATCTTCTACTGCATTAAACTTATTATGCAAGTCGTCAAGACCTTCTGTGATCGTGGCCTTGCGTGCGTATCTGGTATCTAGTACCAAGTAGATGACAGAGCCGATCGTACCGCACGCGGTCAAAAATATGGCCCAGTTGCCTGTGATGTAATCTATGATTGGTTGCACCCGCTCTCCTTTTTCATTGTTTCTCGTGCAGTTGTTGGCACGCAATACAGCGTAGCGTCAAACCAAGCCGCACCCGTTGCGGCTCTACGATCTCACCGCAGTCGATACACTCATAGTCGCCATCATCATTTTTGTTGTGATCAGACGCTGCTGGCGGACGCACGATTGCTGTTGCTAAGTGCTGCGCTAGCATGATCTCTTGGTAATTTTGAGCAATATCGGCGTTATCCATGCTGGTCTACCACTTATGCTTGTATTTTTTATTAAAGATGAGCCATGCCATCGCCCCAAGCGTCATCAAAGCACCAACGGCTGTATCAAGTTGATCCGCGTTAATAAGACCGCTTTGAACAAACTGGGTCCCTAAACCGACAAGTGAGTAGCGGATGATGGGGAATAAGACGCTGTCTTGTTTTTCCATACTAATTACCTTTGTTATTTAGTGTGCTTGTGCTTAGCGTAAGCAGCCTCAAGCTTTTCATCGTAGCGGTTTTTACGATAGCCGCTGCCGTTATAGCGTCTGGCAAATCCCGACCAATCATGACGCTGTAACTCATCAACCAAGTTATTTACTTTGATGAATCGACACATCGCATCTAACTGTTTGGCTTCAGACTCGTGCATTGCATCAATAAACGCTTTGAGTGAGGCATAGCCCAAATCTTCCCAGTTATTACCCATTACCTGTCCTAGACCCCATGAACATGAGGAATGGGCAGCCTCCCAGTGCAAGACAGATGCAACATATAGTTTTTGGTGAGACGGGCGTACGTTATAAGCAGATTTTTGCCATGTTGGATAGCAAATATCAGGGAACAAATCACGCATCTGTTCACGTTTGGTGTAATAGTAGACATTACCCAGCTCACGCCAAAACACATGTGGTTCAAAAAGAATGACAGGCGAGCCGTCGTCATTAAAACCACTATCAGGACATTCAACGTCATGTATAGCCAATAGCACAGCCGTCTCAACGCCTAGTTCGATTGCAGCGGATCGGATTTCATCAAGGGTTATTGTTTTTGACATAAAAAAACTCTAACTAATGTGTATTAGTTAGAGTCTATATAGCGTGGGCTTACGAGGTTATTAAAGTGGTTTACTGATTAAATTAGCATATACCTATCTGAAGACTTTTATTTGCCTCGTTATGCATAGCATGATGCAGTTGTGCATTCTGACCAGCCATTTTACCGTTGAAATAATCATTCGTAGAGCTACGTGCTTTGCTGTTTTTTACTCGGTTAGCGGGCGATAGCGAAACCAATTGAAGCTCATTATTCATATAACGTTCTATTAAGTCAAAGTCTGTGTCCAATGGTGCTATATTCTCAATTAATCTTTTAACGGTGCTAACCCAGCCGAGACAAAAAGCATCAGCTCTTGCTGCCTTGTTCTTTGCAAGTCGGACCCTATTGAGTTCTATTTTCATGTAGTTGAGTCTTGCTTGTTTGAGTTGACGAAATAAAGAGTCGTAAGCATAGCTTGCTATCTCTACATGCATATCCAAACCCACAAAACAGTACATACTTTTTCTGTTTTCAATATCTGTATCGATATAGACGCTACAACCAAATATACGAGCAATCATATTGCCTAATACTGCTAAGTGGATTGGTGGACGTCTAGCAAGTCGAGATTCGGAGTGTTTTTGCTTAATGTCTGATAGCTCAATATCACCCATTGTAATGTCGTATTTTGCCATCATAGCATGGGCTTGGCGTAAGGCTGTAGCGGCTTCGTTTTCGTTACTCGATTTACTTAAAGCTAATCAACGTGTGATCTTATCTATGATACGTTGTTTATTATCCATTTTTAGCTCCAAAAAAAGGCCAACGTATTACTACATCAGCCTTTTATAGTTCTATTAGTTGATTTATATTGCTTAATTCACTGCCTCAGCCAAGCCTTTACCTGCCTTAAACTTAACCGCTGTCTTAGCAGGGACTTGTATGGCTTCACCTGTCTTTGGATTGCGGGCAGTGCGTGCTGAGCGCTCGGTAGTGCTAAAGGTGCCAAAGCCAACCATTTGCACGCTATCACCATTGGTGAGGGCTTCTGTCACACCATGCTCAAACGCTTGTAGCGCAGTATGAGCTTGACCTTTAGTGATACCAGCCTCAGATGCCATTTTGTTGATTAAATCTTGCTTATTCATAATATCTATCCTTAAGTTAGTTTGATTTGCCAGTATCCGACTGGCAGCGGTATTGATGTTTACTTGAAAAGCCACATACTGCCCATACCACAATTAATATCCATAACCCATTAGCCTTAAATCCGTTGACCTCTAGGTAAACTGCAGCTATTAAGAGAGAGATGAAACATAATGCTTGAGCAATATCATTCATATTAAAACCCTTTTAAAAACGCTTTAAGTTTGCTATCGGTCATCGCCATTAAGTGGCCTAAGATATAGTCGTCTAAATAAAGACTGGTGCCAATGCTGCGATCAGCACCGTGGGTATTAATCAAATAAGTATCGCCGTCCCACCAAACCGTCATATTTATGTTCTCTAGACGCTCATTGAGTGGTGTCACTTTAATAGTAAGTTGATAAGCGAGCCGCGTGGCCTGTGCTCTTAGTTCATTAATACTACTCATTTTCAGGAGGGAGTGGCTCATGTTTGCCGCCTTTTACTTGGCTAAAATCAATTCCTTTTATTGCATTAGAGAATGCTTTTCCTATTCTCGAAAACTTACGGTGGAGCAAGACCTGAAGAAGTTTGTTCTCTTCATCAACTCTTAACTTACGCTGCACGCCGCCAATATACACCAAGCTCTCACGTTGCTCATAAAATGGAAAAACCTTACGCATCTTGCTGATTTTCATGGCTATATCTCCTATACCTTACTAAAATCAAGTGGGATCTGAATGTATTTGCCTTTCTCATCGCGCTGATAGACACGCAGGTACTCTTTGGTACTAGTAACTTGCGTAGCGTCTTGTATGGCTTGCATCGCCTTTAGCCACTTTGGGTGATCAAAGTTATGGCGCTTTAGGCCCATCACGCGGTAGGTTGAAACTTTGCCCTCTTTGTCAACCTGAAACGCATCGTTGACCAGTGCTTTAATCTCTACAGCACTGCCAGTGCTCCACTCGCTAATGCACTCATCAATGAGGTTTTTAGCAATTTGCAGCCGCTCATCAAACACCGTCTTATCTTGCATAGCAATCTGAAACTTATACCGACCATCGTAGCTCTGCAAACTGACATTGCCTTTTTTACCGCCATATACCGTCTCGTATTCATTAGCTGACAGTGCCAAGAAGTCGTAAGCGAGGCTAAACAAGGCTTCTTTTTCAGCCTTCATAATGCCGTTTAACCGTAGCACTTTTGCAGCAATGTCAGTCACTGTCTCATCGCGTAGCAGATCAATAGGCTTAATTGCTGCGACAGGATTTAAGCGACCCTTTTCATCAGTCATGTATTCGATGTCATTTAAGATAGTGACTGGCGTGGCGGTTTGTTTGGTCATAGTAGTCATGAGTGTTGTTCCTTTAAATGATTTGATTAATAATTTACGTCGATTATCTAAGCGGCCACTGTTTTTGCAAACCACATAAGCAGCTGCATAACGAGCACCAAGGCCAAAAGGGTAATCCCAATACACAGCCAAATCTGGATGTGACTGACACTGCGCTTTATCGACTCAACGTCATACCTCAACGCATTTCGCTGATGATCTCTAAGCAGCCAGTCTTCCACGCTCATGTGCTTTTTCGGTTTTGCCTCTTCTATCGATGCCACCGTGGACTCGCCCAATAGTGCTTTGGCTAATTGTGTCCGATAGCTCTTACCTGGAGGTGTTGGATTTCTATCTGTCATGGTCTTATCCTCTTTAAAAGCGGCTTTAAACCTTATTTAAAACAGCTTGGGTTGATTTTTATCTTTCATTTGCTTGCCGATTTTTTTGATGACGCTATATACCCATGGCCTGCTACAGCCATACTCTTTAGCCAGTTGATTATGATTGCTACCGTTAAACTGCTCATACATCTGCAAATCACGGGTAGAGATTTTGACGCTTTGCGTAATAGGGATATACACTTGCGTACCGCCTGCTTGCTCCGCAAATGCTAATGCAACATCGACACCGATTTTGCTTGCCATCGCAGGCGTCAGGTTATAGTGCTCAATGGCTACATGAGCGACTGTGCCAGCTAGGTCTTTGATTAACTCAGGGGCGGATATATCAAACACATCAAGCGACATACCCTTTGCACTGACCCCATCGTTTTTTATATCCGCCATGATCTTGTCCTTTTATTGATCGTTTTTGACTTTATTTAATCTCAGCTTGTCCTGTTCTCGCTGCTGCCAGCTCTTGAGCGTCTCAATCATCTGCCACAGCTCTCTATCATTTGCCCCGCGTAGATTGATTACCAGTGGCTTATCGCGTTTGATGCGCTCACGGTTGATCAGCTTACGGGCAAAGGCGTTCAGGGCATTATCGCTACCGTCTTTGACAAACCCTTGCTGGTGCATGATGATCCAAAGCGCTTGGATTTTACCCAGCATAGGCTTGTCATCAAGCTCCCCATCGCGCAAGCGCGGTGAGTTGTCCTTTTTACTAGCGGCGCTGCCTTTATACTTACCGCGCCGCACCTCAAAGCCTTTGGTTCGCATCTCATCGATGACCGTGTTTAGTTCAGCCAAAGTCATGTTTTTGATGCTGCGCTTGGGCTTACCGCTTACGCGGGCGCTAACGTTCTCCAGCATATCTCGGTACGTGGCGTCGTCGAGCTTTAGCGCGTGCATGCCTGTTTTGATGGTGCGTTTGAGCGTATTTTTATACGTTGCAGTCGTCATACATCACCCCATTTGTTGTTGTGCAGAAAGGATAAGCGCCAGCGTGATTGGCTCATTACGCGCGCGGGCGGTCAGCCCTGCCAGTTGTAGATAGTTGGTCAAGGCACGCAGAGAGCCTGCGCCTTG
Source organism: Psychrobacter sp. (assembly GCF_030454045.1). Lineage (GTDB taxonomy): Bacteria > Pseudomonadota > Gammaproteobacteria > Pseudomonadales > Moraxellaceae > Psychrobacter. The sequence goes on from NZ_JAKDJE010000006.1 coordinate 35,515, forward strand.
CCCAATGCTATACAGCGCCGTCATCAGCTTGCTATCAGACAGCTCAAGCCCCCATGCAGTCGCTACCGCATCGATATCTTTTTTGCTGTTTTTTTGCACCGACTGCCGCTTGGCGTTACGACTCCAGAGCCGTGCAAACTGATGACGCTGATTAAACCCACCTTGCATTTGCGTGTAGACCTTATCGTTACCGATCAGCATAAAGCCCACCTCACTGTCTTCTTGCAAGATGCGTAATTCTTCAAGCACCTTTAATGGCAAGTGGTCGGCTTCATCTATAATCACCAGACCTTTAGTACCTGATAGCTTAATTTTGAGCATGCGAGACAGTTTGCCGGCGCGTTTTGGCGCATCACTGATGCCAAGCTCGAGCGCCATTTCATACAGCACCTCATTGATGGTGCAGATGCTGGGGCGAGCCGTGATCATCCACACATTGTTATTGGCCTTAGTGTATTGACGCGCCGCTTGGGTTTTACCCACACCGCTTGCGCCGTACACCACGCCCATCTTTCCGAACATTTTTACAAAGTCAAAGTCAGCAAATATCTTGCTAGCCGTGGGCGTGTCTACAAAGTCAGGAGCCGAGACAAACGTCGCCGTCTTTTGGGTTTGCCCGTCCAGCCACTTTTGCAAAGCCACTTCCAGCTTTTCGTTATCACCTTTATAAGTGCCTTTAAAGAAGCTACTTAACGCGCCACCGCTAAACCCGCATTCCTTGGCGACCTGCGTTTGCGTAAAGCCTTTGTCTTCGATCAGTTGTTTTACTTGTATTGTTAGTGTCATAATATTTTCTCTCTTAAATTTGCGAGGTAATCATGCTGCATTTACCTGAAAACCGTATTTACCCATCGAAAGAATTTTCTCTGAGAACTGCTGGGCTTGTTGCCTGTGAATGCTTTAGCGGATGGGGAGAAGACCAATATCAACAGCTTCATCAACTTCTTGCTCGCATAGGTATTCATAGATACGTTGCATGGGAATCTTCGAATAAGCTTGATATTGACGCTTATTGCCATGCAGATACATCACGGCGCAAAAAGACAAAAAAGTGGCAAGCTTCTGGTACTCATCTTCTGTTGCCTTACGCTTGCTGGCGGCGATTAGTTCAGGCACAACTGCTTCAAGATGAGCTTGAGCAACTGAAGTCAAAGGACAGTCCGTCAAGAATGAAAGAGTATCGGCTTGCGTTGGTAGTCCTGCAAGATATTGAGACTCTGCCTGTATACGTGCCATTTTGGTGTGACTTTTTCCGTATGCCTTCGCCATTTTCTTGTGCTCAAGACGGCTCGCCTCTTTTGTGGTACTTAGACATTGATTTTGAGTCTTTGTCTTGACTGCTTGAGTTACCTTTTTCATCATTCATCTCCATTTTTTAACATTGACATTGCACGCATAAAGTCATCATCAAATTCATTTTCGGCATCGACATCAGTCTCAGTCTCTACCACCTGCCGACGCATCGTATTGCCCTGTGCCACCACCATCACCTCAGTGATACTAGGCTGGGGCGCAGCGTCTTCCTCTACTTCCGCCTCCGGCATCAGATCAGCAAGCTCCTTGATACCCATCGCTTGCTGGGCTTTTGCCATGGCTTTTTCAGACTTGACGTACTGCTTACGGGCTTTATCATGCTCACGACCAGTCGCCTTATCGCCAAACGCCACTTTCTCAGTACAGACCGCTTCAGCGAGGAACCGACCATCCAAGCTATAGACCCACACCGTGTCATGCAGGCGCTCAGGGTCAAACTTAACGACCACCTTTTTATGAGTAGAGCCGATCAAGTCCACCGCCTCATAACGGTTCTTCTGACCAAACACCTTACCGCCACACGATAGGCTAAACGTGCCATTGTGTTTTAACGTCACCGCCTCACTCATCAGCATCAGCAGACGCATCTGCTCAGTCGTAGCACGGCGGACGGTGGCAAGCGCATAGTCACGCTCAAACACTTGGCTAAAGCTATACACGCCTTGGCAAATCTCCGTATCACGCTTGACGCGGTTGTTCCACAGCTCAATGCCTTGCTCGAGTGCGGTGATAAAGTCTTCATAGCTTGCGCCATCTTTACCGCCGTGATAGTTATCCGGCTTATCCAGTACATTAGCCCCAGCGTGGTGACCGGCAAGCAGTGGGTGCTTATCTATCGTCTCACCCAAACCGCCGTGGCTAAATGCCCGCTCGATCGGCTTTGCCTGCCCGTGACCTGTGCCAAACTGTACGCTGGTCCAAAACAGCTCAATGCCGAGCAATGGGATAATCCCCATCGGGTCATCTTCTTTTACCTTAAAGCGATAGCGGTTTTTGACCCCGCCTGTCATCCACTTGTTAGCAGCGGCGCGGGTGTTATCGATAGTCAGCTTACGCGGTATGCCGTAGCGGCTTACCACATCCATTAATGCCAAGCGGATGGTGTCGCTGTTTTCAGATAGGTCGGTACGATAAGCGAGGATCTTGCGGGTGCGGATGTCTTGCCACAGCCACGTTTTTGGGCGCACGATCTCACCGTTATGCCAGCGCACAAACGCATTGTGCTGATAGCCATCGCCATTGATCCATTCCATCGCCTCAAGCATCTCAACACTACGCACCAGCGCAGGATACATATCCGCCAAGGCACGTTCACCTTGTCGTAATAGCACGCGCTGCGTCATTGGTACTTCGCGCTCAAGCTTGCGCTTAATGCTCGACAGGCTCGGTATCGACCAGCCATGCTCAGCAGCCATGACCTTTAATCGCTCATAGCATGTGCCCATTTGCGGACGCTCAAGACGCAGATAGTCCGCCTTAAATGCCTCCCAAGCGGTTTCATCAAAGTCAGCTTGCCGCGATTTGCTGGTCTGATAGTTGCCAAGTAGGATGGGCAGCCAGTCGCTACGCTCAAAGTTGCGCACTTTGTAATACCAGCGCTTCAGTGATCCTTTACTGACCTCAGTATCATCAGCGACTTTCTCAATCGCTTGTACCGTGCCCATACCCGCATTGACCAAATCATCAACCGCAAAGCAGCTGCCGACCTGTTCCGTCGCTTTCGCTTTTTGTTTATTGGTGGCATTCTTCCAGCCGCTCCAAATCACTTCGGGCAAGTAGTTGGCCTCCTTCGGTTTAGTAGCGGGTTTAGGCTGACGCTGTTTTGCCGCCTTTGCCTGTGCCTTGGCAGCTTGCCGCGCTACTTTGATGTGGATTTCTTCTTGCACCTCAGTGGGCAGACTCTCAAATAGATACTCGGTACCACCGCCACGACCTGACCGTTTTCGGTTAATCCAGTCATCTTTTTTCGCGCGATAGATGACACCGGCTTTTGTTGATGGTAAACTCTTTAACCGATAGTCGGCTAATTCTTGCGCATTTAACCACTTTTTAACTTCCATAACCTTTATCCTGTTAAAAATTGATTAAGAGTAACGACTTGGCCATATATCGCTTGCCTCTACGCCAATAGCGGTAGCGATGATACGTTCAGCCTTTGGATACGGACGATAAAGGGCATTACGCAAACTGTTACGCGAATAACCGCTTGCCTCTGATAGCCGTGACATATTCGTCCCCGCTTTTTTGATAGCAGCAATAATGTCTGCTTGGTGCCAATCACATGGCACTTTTTTTTGGATTTGATTAGAATACATTCAATTACTCCTTTCGCTCATTGAATGTATTCATTCTAACCGTAAAGAGTTTATCTGTAAACAGTAAAATCACGCTTTACAGTTAAAAAACAATTAAAAAGCAACCGAATAAAGCTAACGTATTGATATAAAGAGAGTTTATTTAACTGTATAAAAGAAAAATGAACAACACTCCTCTTTACTCTTTACGGTCAATAAACTGTAAAGTGACAATAAAGGATTTTAGCTAATGAATAGACAAGAAATCGGAAATCGCTTGAAGAATGCTAGGGAAGACTGTGCATATTCTAGAAACCGTGTTGCAGCTGAGGTAGGTATAGGAACGACCACATTGCAGCAATGGGAAACAGGAACTAGAGAGGCCTCCATCGAAACCATTGGAAAGCTGGCAGATCTATACAGCGTAACGCCTCAGTACCTAATCTTTGGTGACACAGATACGCAGACACACCATGCCCAAGCATCGGACATCGCTGCCATAAGCGCTGCACAAGGGATCAGCGTAGAAGAGGCTATAGACACGCTCAAGGCCATGATTCAAGACACACATCCCAAGCTGACTGAAGAAGAAGCCTTCCTGCTCAAAGAATTTCAAGCCTTAGACGATGACCAGCGCCGCATGATGCTACGCTTCATCATCGGCGGATTTGACAGCCTCAACAGTGGTGGTGGCAATAAAGGCATCTTTAGCAGTCCACACGCAAAAATAGAAGACAGCTTTAAAGGGTAGTGCGATGAAAGCACCTGATAATAAAGGGGTTTTTTATAGCCCTCATGCGCACATAGTTGATAGCTTCAACGTCTATAAGCAGAAGCCGCCACCCGCAGATCACCCAAACGCCATTGTTTGTGGGCAATGCGAAGATCTCACATGGCGCATGACCGACCGCTGTATTCATTGCAACTTTGACATCGCAGCCGATGCCCTAGAGCAGCAGAGATTACAGCAATTAGAGCAGCTCAGGTTTGAATTACAGCAGCTTAAGGACGAGCTGAGACCTTTTTTAGTCTTGATGGCAGCTTGCGCTATAGCTCTAGTCCTTACATTCTTTATAGCTCCGCAGATGCCTTACGTATACTGGGTAGTGCTAGGTGCCATGATAGTGCTAGCCGCATTCATAAAGCCCCTAGATGACCAAATCAAAAGCACCCAGCACCAAATACAAGAGTTACGGTAACAAACGCAAAAAGGGCGGCCCATTACAGGCTGCCCTCATATCATTTAAAACGCATTTAAACATCTTTTAAAGCCTACCAGCGTATTCTCACTTTAACTGGCTGTATGTCCTCATATCCACCGATATGCTAAAATGGGAATCTCTCAGTTCACTGAGCATTCAACATCCTTCAAGGCTTGGTTTTATCTAGGTTTAAGAGGATTCCTCCCACTTGTTTCCGCCTAGTTTTATTTATTCCCATACTTAGTGATTGGTTACACCCAGTTACTCACAGTGAGTAGCTGGGCTTTTTTTATTCAGTGACACCTATAAAAGAGTATAGATAGTCATTCATGACGGGTTTTGGTTTCTTAAAATACGTGTACTGCTTTAATGTTTACAAACTCTTTGATACCAAATCCACCGTGCTCGCGACCATAGCCTGAGTTCTTCACACCACCAAATGGCAGTGCAGGATTGGCAAGACCGTAACCATTGATATAGACCATACCAGTATCGAATTGCTCACTGGCTAAGCGAATGGCTTTTTCTTCATCTTTTGAGAAGATAGCGCCGCCTAGGCCGTAACGACTGTCATTTGCAATGCGCATTGCATCGTCTTGGTCTTTCGCACGAATTAGTGATGCTACAGGACCAAATAATTCGTCATCGTAGGCAGGCTGGCCTTTCTCAACGTTTTCTAAAATGGTCGCTGGATAATAGCTGCTTTTACCTTCTGGCAGCTCACCACCGACGGCAATGGTCGCGCCTTTTTTCACACTGTCTTCAACCTGCTCATGCAGTTTTTCTTGCAAGTCTTTACGCGCTAATGGACCGATGTCTGAGCTGTCATCCATTGGGTCGCCAGATTTTGTACCTTCAAACTTCTCTACGATACGCTTGCGGAATTCGTCATACACGCTATCGACCACAATAAAGCGTTTTGCTGCTACGCAAGTTTCACCGTTATTGACTAAACGGGCTTGGGTACAGGTCTCTACAGCGGTTTCTATATCGGCGTCTTCTAGTACGATAAAAGCGTCATTTGAACCGAGCTCTAGTACTGATTTTTTGATTGCTTTGGCCGCTTGTTGACCAACAATACGACCAGCAGCATCACTACCTGTGAGCGTTACGCCACGTACTTTGTCATTTTCAATCAATTTTTCTGATTGGTCATGATCAATCAAAATCGTACGGAACAAATCATTTGGCAGTTCAGACTCATGGAATATTTTTTCGATCAATAAGCCAGAACCTGTGACGTTTGCTGCATGTTTAAGCAGAACACTGTTACCTGCCATCAAGTTAGCAATGGCATAACGGAATACTTGATACGCTGGGAAGTTCCAAGGTTGCATACCATAGATGACGCCGATTGGTTGATAAGTCACGATACCTTTTTTCATGCTTTCGATATCTCGCTCATCATCTGCAAGCGCAGCAACACCATTTTCAGCAGTGTAATCACAAATTGCTTTACAGAGATCTACTTCTTGCTGACTTTGACCATAGAGCTTACCGCGCTCTTCGGTCATAAGCTTAGATAGCTCTTCTTTATATTCCATCAGCTTGTCACCGATAGATTGAATGACACGTCCACGCTCTTCATGGCTCACTGTACGCCATTCTAAGAATGCATTATGTGACGCGTCGACAATCTTGTTAACTTCGTCGTTGCTCATGTAATCATAATTTTTAATGTCTTCGCCCGTTGCTGGGTTAACAGTAGTAATATCTGACATGTGGATGTCCTTATTATTTGATTTTATGTGTTTAGTATTATTGTCACTTTTAACTGTTTGGTACTTTTGATTATTTAGTGCTTCATCGATAGTACGATTTGTTTTATCGGTGGGTCGTTTTCTGTCTGTGGTTATCATAACAAGTTATTTGGCGAAGAGTTTTACAATATATTGTGAAGTGTGTTGAACGTGTTAATAGTGTGACTGTCTTATTAAGAATAGCTAAATATTGAATAAGACTACATAGCAATACTAAACAAAAAAACCAGCCTAGAGGCTGGTTTGGTTCGTTGAATATACCAAATATAGGTTAGACAATAACATTCAAAGTGAGTTAATTACTTACTATAAGATACTTACTACTTTATAAAAACTCTTATTAAAATAAGTGATTAATGACAGGTATTTCTTGTGGTGGATTTTCTTCCTCAGCCACTACTTGCCGTGCCACATGCATGATTAATTGACGCAACCAACGGTGAGCAGGATGGTGCTGTAGCAATGGTGACCATGCCATGGTCAGCTCAAACTCAGGAATAAAAAACGGCGGTTCTTCCATCATAATACTGTCGTTATTAGCCTGCATACGAGCCACACGGGTTGGCAATGTCGCTATCAAGTCTTTATTTGCGGCAAGCATGGCTGGCATCTGATAATGACGAGTGAAGACACTAATTTGGCGTTTCTGGCCCAAACGTTGCAATGCCTGATCAATAGATCCTAGACCACCTGATTTTTCTGGATTAACTCCAAATCCCACGCCCATTCCTGTTTTAGATACCCAAACATGCTGCGCTTTTAGATAATTTTTCAGATTGAAGCGGTTGGCATAAGGACTTTCAGACGACAGCAAGCAACTAAACGTATCACGCCATACCAATACCTGATGAAAGCTCTGTGGTATCTCATTAAAACGATTGATCGCCAAATCAACACGCCCCTGTTCCATATCGCGATAAGAGACATCTGAGGGTGTCAAAAAATCCAAAATGACGTTGGGTGCTTCTGAACGTAGTGCCTTCACTAGCCTCGGTACCAAAGTCGCTTCGGCATAATCTGATGTCATGATTCGAAAAACACGAGAGGTACTATAAGGACGGAATTCGGTACGCGGCTCTAGTACTTGAGTCAAATCTGCAAGTATCTCACGGATGCGTGGCTGCAACTCAAGGGCGCGCTCAGTGGGAGTCATGCCTTCAGATGAGCGCACCAATAGCGGATCATTAAATAGCTTACGTAAACGACGCAAAATATTGCTCATGGCAGGCTGGGTAATACCAAGCTGCTCAGCGGCACGAGTGACATTTTTCTCTCGTAACAACACGTCTAAATGGACTAATAAATTTAAATCAACCCGCTGCAAATTCATATGTGCTTCTCTTGGATTTTTAATAAGTACCACTGCAAGCTTGGTATGTGTGATGCTCTATATTTTTGATGATGTCATGGTGATATGCGATCTACAACCACTCAATTTCACGCCTTTTTATTGATTTTTTCGTAAAAAACACTCATTACAACCCAATTATAATACCTTAAAATGCTGTTATCTCTACATTATAACTGATAAAAATACTAAAGATAAGTATCATAAATTAGATAAATCTTGGTAAGGCAGTTATAGTGAGTTCCATAAAGGATTTGCGGTACAGACCACAAATCTGAGTTTTATGAACGGGTTATCGTCCAAAAAATACGACAATTACATAGCATATTAGCGGTTTATATCGGCAGCAAAATACTACCAAGTGTCAGTACAATTGTAACATCTCTTGTTGCTAATTATGACAACGCTGGTTATTAAATACTCAAACACCTTTGATAGACATGGACAAGCTGAATCAACACTATACATCAGTAATTATTTGTCAACTGCTGAGTTCAGCAATCTTCTTGTATTCATGCACAGGTTTGTTTAGGGTAAAGAAGACCTTTACGAGGTATTGATAGCACCACTACCAAATTTATTGATAACGCAAATTATTACTTTAACGCTCAATTTATTATTTTTTACACCCTACCAAGGAGACTATAGATGTCAACTGCATATAAATCAGCGATCGACCTAGTACGTGAATTAAAGCAAAAGCACGGCAACTGGCAGAACATTAGCGAGACTGATGCCGCACGTATGATGTCACAAAACCGCTTTAAAACGGGCTTGGATATCGCAAAGTATACTGCAAAAATCATGCGTCAAGACATGGAAGATTATGACAATGATACGTCTCAGTACACACAGTCTCTAGGTGCATGGCATGGTTTTGTGGCACAGCAAACCATGTATGCTAAGAAAAAATACTTCGGTACGACCTCTAAAACTTATATCTATCTTTCAGGTTGGATGGTAGCGGCGTTACGCTCCGAGTTTGGTCCATTACCTGACCAATCTATGCACGAAAAAACATCAGTACCTAAACTAATCGAAGAAATCTACACGTTCTTGCGTCAAGCTGACGCTAAAGTATTGAACGATTACTTCCGTGAGCTAAATGCTGCTGAAGAAGCGGGTCAAGACACCTCAGCTATCCTAGAAAAAATCGAAAACTTTGATTCACATGTTGTGCCAATCATCGCTGATATCGATGCAGGTTTCGGTAACGAAGAAGCGACTTACCTATTGACTAAGCAAATGATCGAAGCTGGTGCTTGTGCCATTCAGATCGAAAACCAAGTATCTGATGTGAAGCAGTGTGGTCACCAAGCGGGTAAAGTGACTGTACCGCACGAAGACTTTATCGCTAAACTAAACGCCATCCGCTATGCATTCTTAGAGCTTGGTGTCGAAGACGGTGTTATCGTTGCTCGTACTGACTCTGAAGGCGCATCGTTGACGCAAAAAATCCCAGTATCAAACGAACCAGGTGATCTTGCTTCTAAGTACATCGATTTCCTTGAAGTTGAAGAGATTGAAATCAACGACGCAAAAGAAAATGACATGCTGCTCAAACGTGATGGCAAATTGGTACGCCCAGTACGCCTAGCAAACGGTCTGTACCAATTCCGTGAAGACACCAACATCGACCGCGTGGTTCTAGATTGTGTAACGGCTCTTGAAAACGGTGCTGACTTACTATGGATTGAGACGCCAACGCCAGATGTTGCGCACATCAAATCAATGGTTGACCGTATCAAAGAGCAACAGCCTAAAGCGAAGCTTGTATACAACAACAGCCCATCATTCAACTGGACGCTTAACTTCCGTAAGCAAGTGATCGCACAGTGGGAAGCTGAAGGCAAAGACATCTCTGCATATAATAAAGATGACTTGATGAGTGCTGATTACGACGGTACTGAGCTTGATGCAGCAGCTGACGTTGCCGCTAAGAACTTCCAACGTGATGCGTCACGTGAAGCTGGTGTATTCCATCATCTAATCACGCTACCGACTTACCACACGACTGCTCTTAGCGTTCATGAACTTGCTAAAGGTTACTTCGGTGAAGAAGGCATGCTTGCTTATGCAGCTGGCGTACAACGTAAAGAAATCCGCGAAGGCATCTCTTGTGTTAAGCACCAAGCAATGGCTGGTTCTGACCTTGGCGATGACCACAAAGAAATCTTCTCAGGCGATAACGCTCTGAAAGCTGGCGGTGGCAAAAATACGATGAACCAGTTTTAATCACTGATCATCTATAATCGTAAGTCATAAAAAAGTCGCCCTACTGACTGTGGGGCGGCTTTTTTATTGCGGTTTAAATAATCAGAGGATGGTAGACTAATAATTATCAAGACAAACCGTTAATCAAAGCCATCATTCAGAATTATTAGGAGCCAATATGCAGGAGATAGAGCTAAAATTTTTGGTGCCAGAATCACGGCTAAAAGGGTTGATGCGGCAAGTAAAAGTCAAATCCTCGCAAGTGACACCACTGGCTGCCCACTACTACGACACCCCCGATCAGCTACTTGCACAGGCAGGTATTGGATTGCGTATTCGTAAAGAAGGCGAGAATTGGGTTCAAACCATCAAAGCTGGCGGCGATGGTATTGCAGCCCGTTTAGAGCACAATGCGGTATTGGATAATGACCAAGTACAGCAAATGCTCGATAATAACGCGCTAGTGCCCGACTTGACCCTATACAAAGACACACCAGTCACCTCTGCATTGGCTGACTTTAAACTCAAAAAACTACAAAAGACACTGACCCGACTGTACGTCACTGACGTAGAGCGCACCACACGACTGCTCATAGAAGAAAATAGTGATGAAGACGATAACTGCATCGAAGTGGCTTATGATCACGGAGAAATCATTCACGGTACTGACGATACTCAGCGAAAAACCATTCAGGAAATAGAGTTTGAGTTGATCTCAGGCGATATAGGTTTTCTATTTACGACAGCCAAAACATGGTGCAAACGCTATAAGCTCTGCTTGTCTACCGTAACCAAAGCTGAAAATGGCGGCTTACTTGTCAACGGACAAAGCCACAGCCCAGCGGTTGGCGTTGATCTAAGCCAACTAGAGGTAAACAAAGACAGTAGCCTGCCCGCCTTTATACGAGCAGCCGTACATAACTGTCTGTTACAGATACTGCCAAATAGCAGCGCTATCGTCGCTGGAAGCATTGATGATGAGCATGTTTTGCAGGTAAGCATTGGTCTTGAGCGCTTGCAGGCTGCGTTAAAAGCATTTGATAGTTTTTCTGACGAGATCAATCCTGACTGGCTACCGATACTAAAACAAACGGCCAACCTACTTGGCAATTATTACCAACTCACTCATATCAATACCTATATCGAGTCTGAGCTACAAGTATTTGGCGCGCCCGCTGTTGACTGGGCCACAGATATCGAGAACATAAAAATTACACCGATCAATACGCTGCAAGCCAACGACTTTCAGCTCACCTTATTAGAGCTAGTTGCTTTTGTCATGAGCGACCCTAGTATTGAACCTCAAACAGACAAGCTTGCCTACGATAAGCTAGAAACGATCTTATCGACGCACTACAAACTATGTCTTAAAACTGATAAAAAACGTGATGAGATAAGTGATGGTGATTTTACAGACGATGAGGTAGAGTCAAATCTCAGCGATGATGATGAGCCTGATCATGAGCTTCTCTCTCATTTAAAAGATTTACGTTACATCAGCGAGTTTTCTGCGCCATTACTCAGTAAGAAAAAAGCCAAAAAGCAAACCAAGCGCTGGCTAAAACGCTTGATAAAAGTGCAATCAGCCCTAGAGCAACATCATGAAGACAGCCAATATCAACAGTATTATGCGTCAAAATCAGCGACAGATACCAATGCGCTATACGGTGCAGGCTGGTTTGCAGCCATGCTCACAGACGATCCAAGTTATATCGAAACACGCTTAGCCAAATTCAAAGACAGTGCTACGTTTTGGTAAAGGGTATTACTGACTAATATAACGCTACAAAAAGACAGCTTCTGTCTACAGAGCTGTCTTTTTTATTATTGATGAAGTCATTTCGTTTAATCAGCCACGATCGTAACTGGCATCTCCTCCTCAACTTGATCAAATAACTCAACGATATCTTCATTGCGCATACGTACGCAGCCATGTGACAGCGGCACCCCCATTGGTTCAGTCGCAGGCGTACCATGGATATAGATATAGCGCTCATACGTATCACAGCCTCCTTGGTGATTACGCCCTTTATTCAGCCCGCTCTCAAGGCCACGCAACCAAAGAATCCGGCTCAATATCCAATCACGATTAGGATGTAGTGCTCCAAGATCTGAATCATATATTTCACCAGTTGGTACACGCCCGACAAACACCGTATTCATCGGCTCACTACCCCCTATTTTTTTTGCAATACAATGCTGACCAAGCGGCGTACAACCGCTATCTTGCTGGCTTCCAATACCGTTCTTGGCAGTAGATATAAGGTATTCAGCGATTTGAGATTGCTGCTCATAGAGGGTTAAGGTTTGCTTAGCGATGTTAATCACAAGATGCTTGTTCAAGGGGGTATTGTTGGTCATAAATGCTTCCAGCTATCAGTCATTTATCGTATTACTATCACTATTTTTAGTAAAATCGATTAGAAATTTCTATTATCAAGGGATTGTGTCAATGCTTTTGGCACCGTAATATAGAGGCACACTTTTTGATGCTAGCAGATTATGACGACTATTTCACCGACACGTGTGTCGATGTATGACTTCTTATATCATGATACCCAGCCTATCCTATCGCTTTTGGCAGATGCCGCACAGCTTTCATTACCACAAGCGCGGCTTGCGATGGATGCCAGCTTGCAGGCGATTATCAGCGCCCTTCTCGCCTACCAGCAGCAGCATCAAGGAGCAGCCCTGAGTAAGAGACTTTTTGGGCGGGCAGCGGTCAAAGAGTTACGACAATATAACTCCATGAATTTTGCCACCCTGAATACAACACTATATCATCGACATGATGCAGCGGATGCTGTTTTTAATAGCAGCGCTCGTGTCATAAAAGTCAGTGATCATATCGCTGAAAAAATTGACGCAACAACACAACAAGCTCAAATATTACTCACCTCTTTGTGTGTAATTGCCCTTCGTGAGTTGGCTATTTTGGCAGATTACAGTCAGCTCGATGGGGACGAGTTGAATAAATGGTTTGCTTTGCAGCCACAGTTTTTATCTGCTGCACGCTTTGAAGATCAGGCACAAACCTTACCTACCTCTATACCAGCAAGCATTGAGAACGAAACAGTAAATACTGAGAACAAATCTGGCACACTGACAGAGCCGAGCGAAAACGAGACAGAATGCTCTATTCAGTCTTTATTATCGAATGCAAAGCAATTACGCACTCCACCGCCTTTTGATGATTACTGGTACGAGGTGACTGGCTTCGAACCTGAAGACCATGTTCCTGTACAAGACATGCAGCTGGCAACGGGCAACTATCTAAAAGCGATTGGACGCTCACCTGATAACTTGCCGCAGGGTCGTCATAACGATATGTTGGTATTTGAAGAGATGCATGCTATTGCCTTACCGCATCAGCGCTGGTTACTGCAGTTGGCAAAAATCTCTGACATCTATCTCAGCAGAAACCGTCTGCGTATCAATTCTGAACCGACCACTCCGCCAAAGCCGCCTTTAGTAAGCTTAGGGCTGATTGGTGGCAACAATGATAATACACCAACGACAACGAGCGAAAAGCCGATAGAATATGACGCTTCCACGCCTCTTTGGAAAAACCCTGTCATTCTTATTATTATACTTGTCATCGGTGTACTAGGGGCGCTCGCTACGCTCAAATATCAATCGCAAAAGTCTGATGGCGTTGTGCTCGCCACCGAAGAAATATTAGCACAAGATATCGCTGATGAGCGGCAGCAACAAGATGTCGCTATTGTGAGAGTGGACGATGAAGAGTCTGATACGGCACAAGCTCAATAAAGACATGTGCAGTTAATAAAGAGTTGTTCAAAACAGAGGCTTGATAGAAACGCATCAGCCATAAAAAAAGAGGCGCTATTTATATAGGCCTCTTTTTTATTGCTATTGAACTAAATACTTAATTAACTAAGTACAATCGAAATGCTTATTTAGACAAATCGCGACCACGGCTAGCTTCGATAGCTAAACGCAGACCATTTAGACGGATAAAACCTTCTGCGTCTTTTTGATCGTAAGCACCTGCATCATCTTCGAAAGTTGCAATTTTTTCGTCAAATAACGAATCATCTGACTTACGACCGACGACGCTCACAGCACCTTTGTATAATTTTACACGTACGGTACCGTTGACGTACTCTTGTGATTTGTCAATCAATGCCTGTAGCATCATACGCTCAGGGCTGAACCAATAGCCATTGTAGATGATTTTTGCATAGCGTGGCATGAGCTCATCTTTTAGATGGGCGGCTTCGCGATCAAGCGTTAGAGACTCGATACCGCGATGCGCTTTCAGCATAATCGTGCCAGCTGGCGTCTCGTAGCAACCACGTGACTTCATACCGACATAACGGTTTTCAACGATATCTAAACGACCGATACCATGTTTACCGCCAATTTCATTCAGCTTAATCATGACTTCATAAGGCTTTAGCGCTTCGCCATCGATAGCAACGATGTCCCCTTTCTTGTATTCTAGTTCTAGATATTGCGCTTCATCAGGCGCGTCTTCTGGGCTGACAGACCAGCGCCACATGTCTTCTTCTGCTTCAGTGTACGGCTCTTCTAAAACGCCACCTTCATAAGAGATATGTAGCAAGTTGGCATCCATTGAATAAGGAGATTTTTTCTTATTGCCTGCATAATCGATTGCGATATCATGCTCTTCGGCATATTGCATCAAGCTTTCGCGACTTGATAAATCCCACTCACGCCAAGGAGCAATCGTTACCACGTCTGGTGACAATGCAACCGCACCCAGCTCAAAACGAACTTGGTCATTACCTTTACCAGTCGCGCCATGACTGATGGCATCGGCATTATGTTCTTTAGCAATCTCAACCAAACGCTTAGCGATTAGTGGACGGGCGATAGACGTACCGAGTAAATACTCACCTTCATAAATGGCATTGGCACGGAACATAGGGAATACGTAATCACGGGCAAACTCTTCGCGCAAATCTTCGATATGGATGTGCTTGATGCCCATTGCTTGAGCTTTGGCTCTTGCTGGCTCAACTTCTTCGCCTTGACCGATATCAGCGGTAAAGGTGATCACTTCCGCATCATAGGTTTCTTGCAGCCATTTAGCGATGATTGAGGTATCAAGACCACCTGAGTATGCCAATACGATTTTATTAATATTTTTTGGATCAAGTTGAGCCATGAAAAACTCCTGTCATGAGAATATAGTTTTGGTAAATACGCGACGATTAGATTAAAAGCAAATTGAAATACAATTATCTGCTCAGTGTACATCATATTTACTATAGGCAAAAGTCTAACTGCCATAAGGCGTGTGCTTTTGGCTTAAATCTTAAAAAGGGTTAAATAATACTCAATGAATTATGTACAGATATTTCGCCTTATATTTAGTCAACTGGGCAAATCTGTTATGATAGCCGTACACTATTACCCATTTTTTTCTTTATTTGACGATATTGAGCGCTTTGACACTATGACTGATTCGATTAGAGAGTTGACCATCCTTCAGCCAGATGATTGGCATATTCATTTGCGCGACGATCAAGCTTTGAGCACCACTGTGCCGCACGCCGCAGGTAGCTTCAACCGTGTGATCTGTATGCCAAATCTGGTGCCTCCCGTCAAAAACGTCCATGATGCTCATGCCTATCGCGCTCGTATTATGGAGACGCTTGCGGCTAGTGATTTGAGTCTTGAGCGCAAGTCCGCTTTTGATCCGCGTATGACGTTATACTTAACGGACAATACCACCGCTCAAGATATTGAGTTAGCAGCACAATCAGGTATCGTACAAGCGGTCAAACTCTATCCTGCTGGAGCGACCACCAACTCTGCAGATGGCGTGACCAATATCAACGCTTGTGTGGATGTTTTTGAAGCATTAGAAAAACATAACCTACCGCTGCTGATACATGGTGAGGTGACACAAGATCATGTAGATATCTTTGATCGCGAAAAACGCTTTTTAGATGAAGTGTTGGCACAAATCATCATCAAGTTCCCAACCCTAAAAATCGTCGTCGAACATATTACAACCAGTGATGCAGCAGATTTTGTATTGTCTCAAGGCAATCATGTTGCCGCTACCATCACGCCGCAGCATTTGATGTTTAACCGCAATCACTTACTGGTTGGCGGTATCAAACCGCATTTTTATTGCTTACCTATCTTAAAGCGTGAAAGCCATCAAAAAGTACTATTGGATGTTGCCACCAGTGGTAATCCAAAGTTCTTCTTAGGCACCGACTCTGCACCCCATGCCACGCACAAAAAAGAAGCCGCTTGTGGCTGTGCTGGCTGCTACAGCTCAGCTACCGCCTTACCGCTTTATGCGACTGCCTTTGATAGTGTGGGCAAAATAGACAAATTAGAGGGTTTTGCTAGCCGTTTTGGTGCTCAATTTTATGGTCTTCCTTTAAACGAAGACACCATTACCCTTGTCAATACACCGATGCAAGTTCCGACTGAATATCCTTATTTTGATAATACCTCATTAACGCCATTAATGGCGGGCGAGACGCTGCCTTGGTCTCTTAAGGTATAGCATGCCCAGAGCTTAGCGTTTCCAAAACGCCGCACACCCAAAGCGACTTATTATTTTTACTATGACGCCTTTGTACGAATCCTTTTTAGTACAAAGGCGTTATTGATGTCATAAAATGATAACCTTACCACTCAATATACCTGTACGACTGATAAAAGTGATTTAACGTGATATGACCACTCAAAATACAACCGCCTTACCTGACGCAGATTTATCAACGCCTACGGATGCCCATCTTAGTGTGACTCCAAATACAGCTACTGAAGACAAGTTAAGCGATGAGCAAGGCCCCATCAGCCTAAAAGATCGATTTCGCAAATTTTTACCAGTGGTAGTCGATGTCGAAACAGCGGGTTTTAACTCTCAAACTGATGCGCTATTAGAAATCGCCTGCATTCCTATACTACTTGATGATCAGGGTGTCTTTTATCCAGGTGATTCGCTCAATGCGCATATTGAACCGTTTGAAGGGGCGAATTTAGAGCCAAGCGCCTTAGCCTTTACTGGTATAGACCCTAACAATCCAATGCGCAAGGCCATTGCTGAAGACGAAAAAACCGCGCTCCGTCGTATTTTTAAAGGTTTAAAAGACGTGCGCCGTGAGACAGAATGTCGTCAATGTGTACTGATTGGGCACAACGCGCATTTCGATTTGGCCTTTCTCAATGCAGCTGTGCTACGAACCAATAGTAAGAACCACAATCCGTTTCATAACTTCTCAGTATTTGACACCGTCACTTTGTCAGCGCTAGCATTTGGTCAGACTGTATTGGCGCGCGCTTGCAAGGCAGCAGGGCTTGAGTTTGATGGCAAAAATGCACACTCAGCACTGTATGACACTCAAAAAACAGCTGAGCTGTTTTGTCACATACTCAACCATTATCCTATGCTAGCCACTACCATGAATAATGAAGAAACTACAGAAGAGCCTACCAATAGCGATAGTCAATAAGTCACATATCATATATTGCCAATCATACATAATAGTGCTATTTGTAATACTTGATGACTTTGACATCTTGATTTGAAACTCAATAGGGATATAGTTGATATTATCAGTGAACAGGTGGCTCTATTTTTATGATAATCACTGTCATATTTTTGGATGTACAGTCTGATCTATAATAAGAAATCGCTTCTGAGCGATGCAAATATATCCTATAGATGGTTTAAGTTGCTCACTCTGTCTTGATAGCGAGTATTATCAGGACCTAATAGGAGGGACTTTATTATGGATCCACACCTTAAATTATGGGGAACCATCCTCGGCTATATGCTGCTCGCGTTGACTATTAGTACATGTACTTCCCTATGGATTCGGCATCATTTGAAGCGCAAAGACTTACATCCTCGCCGCGCTATCAAAAAAAGATATTTAATTTTAAAAAGACGTAGAAAAAGGCTTGACAGGAAACGCAGACGCTATTAAAATACGCACCACTTCAGCATAAATGGTGAAAGCAGTTGAAGTGTTGTTACTAGTCCCCATCGTCTAGAGGCCTAGGACACCGCCCTTTCACGGCGGTAACGGGGGTTCGAATCCCCCTGGGGACGCCACTATTTTGGCGTCACTTATTAGCACTTTTGCCAAGGCTTAAGGTTAGACTAATAAGTACACCACCAAAAAGCCCCTTCATAATTTGTTATGAAGGGGCTTTTTTTATGCCTATTGCTTAGTCCTCAAATTATTTATTCAAAAAAGCCAGCAATAGATGCTGGCTTTTTTCAAATGTATCCTAGATTAAATTGTGCTTACTACGATATGTCTTTAGCGATTACAGCATTAACCATAATAAAGTAGCCGCTATCATCAAGCCCAATACAGTTTGAATCAAAAAGAAAGCTTGATGTTGACCCACAACCTTACTTAGCGCCACTCCTAGCGTACTATATTTGATAGGAGAGGTATCGACCTCGCCTGTTCTATTTTGTTTCTCGTAATAGTCTTGTAGGATATCCAAGAATTTTCTCCACTGATCAGACTTCCATGTATAAGGCTTGAATGGCATTAATGGTTTGAGCTCAGGGTCTTTAGTCATCCAGCGCTCAAGGGTAATGGAGCGTAATGACCAACTGACAAAACGGCGCTCTGTAATCTCTGAAAAATCTAAGATTTCCAATTCTTTATGTCGGTCATCGATCAACAAGCGATTTTTTAGATTGGTGAGTGCTTGCTCTGAACCTTCCACGCACTGAAAAAAATAACCATTGCCATAGCAAAGAATGCCGGTGATGTCATCGGCATGGTTACGTTCTACGGCAGTCTCTGAGATATCATTAAGCGTGCTAGGGCTTGAAAGACCAGTAGAGGTGATCCGGCTTATATATACAAGCTGGCAGAGATCTGTTGTTACTGGATTTGTCGAATCATTGATTGTTGACAATCAGCTTCTCCCTATGACTGGGTAAATATCGCTAAAACAATCATACTAACTTCAGAAAAATATAGAGACAACATAACTAAGCGTCATGTTTTTCTCTGATATATTGTTGATTTTATAAGTTTTTATATTAATTGTATTAAGTTAGTTACATCATAGGCTAGATTGGTCATCAAATCAACCTCTTATTGAAAATTGAGCCTGCTTGTATACAAAAATATATGGCCAAGAGAGCTATTTATATCTGCTATCTGATACAAATAGAGGTTCATTCAATAAGTGGATTTGAACATCATAATGATTGAGCAGTCAATATTGCTGCTAGGACGATGGCATCATCAGGATAAGTGAGTTTGATATTCTGTCGGCTACCAGGCACGAGGCGAATTGGCAATGCTAACTGCTCAAAAGCACTGGCCTCATCTGTAATAGCGATCTGCTGCTCAGCGACGTAACTTAAGACTCGTTTTAGCTCACCCAAGCGAAAGACTTGCGGGGTTTGTGCTTGCCACATATTACTGCGATCAACTGTACCTTTTATATAAGGGATGAGTGTATAAGGAATCTGCTGTCCTTGCTCTGTCGATGCAGGTTGCTGATAGGAAGTTTTTAGCGTATCCGCCACTGGTGCTGCTAGTATGGCGCCATAAGGCTCCTGCATCGCTGCTTCAATCACTTGGTTAATATCTAAACTCGGCACGGCAGGGCGTGCTGCGTCGTGAATCAGCACCAGATCTGACTCCTTGGCACCTGACTGACTGATTGCCTCTACTCCTGCTTGAACTGATTGCCAGCGCTCTGCCCCGCCAACTGTGTAACGTATAGGTAGCTCAAACGTTAGCTCTCGTGCGGTGCTGTCATCAGCCGCTACGACCAATAGACATTCATCGATATAATTACTAAGACCGAGCCGTGCCACACTATGCTGCAGTAACGTCTGCTCTTGTAGCATTATGTACTGTTTGGCAATCGAGGCACCAAAACGACTGCCGCGACCAGCTGCAACAATCATGGCATGGATATTGGGGGATGTATTCATAATGTGGTACTCATGGTTAGGCCATGACAGTATAGGTAAAACGAGATGATAAAAGCTAGAAATAGCGAATAATGCTATGGTAAATGAGGAGAGCTGGTATCGCGCCGTAACAGCTAATAACGACTGTGGGTGGTTGGTGCGGTAGATACTTGGACAAAGGTCTCATTTGGCTTGATTAAGCCCAAATCTAAACGAGCATGCTCTTCGACCGCCTCAAGCCCCGTTTTAAGGTCTTGAACATCGGTACGTAATAGATGATTTGCGGCAACTTGATTGTCATTCAATCGCTGCTGCTCCTCAATTTGAGCCGTCAACTTATTGTGCTCAAACCGACCATTTTCACCCAACCAATACTGATATTGCAGTCCTAACAAGACGGCAACAGCTAAAGCAAGTAGTATAAATTGGCTAAAATATTTCATAAGAGGATAACGCCAAACGATATAAGAAAATAGTATGGGGGTTTTGGACTGATGAGGCGATATATAACCAATGATATATCGCCCAGTTTTGATTATTTCAGCTTAGAAGCTTAATTTTTTTGATACAAAAAGCCCATCAAAAAATCGAGCTGACCTCTTAACCGCGTAGACCGATAAACTCTTCGCGGCCACGATAGCTTGCACGCACTTGCTGCTCGATACGTAGCAATTGGTTGTACTTAGCAACGCGGTCTGAGCGACATAGTGAGCCTGTTTTGATCTGACCGGCAGCGGTACCGACTGCTAAATCTGCAATGGTGCTGTCCTCAGTCTCACCTGAACGATGTGAGATAATCGTGGCATAGCCGTTTTTCTTCGCCATATAAATCGCATCTAGCGTCTCTGACAAGGTACCAATTTGATTGAATTTAATCAAGATAGCATTGGCAATATGCTTATCAATGCCTTCTTGCAAGATCGCAGGATTGGTCACAAATAGATCGTCACCGACCAACTGAACTTTATCGCCAATCTGCTCAGTCAGATACTTCCAACCATCCCAATCTGACTCATCAAGACCATCTTCAATAGAGATAATAGGATACTGACGCGTGAGCCCAACGAGATAGTCTGAGAACCCTTGGCTATCGAAAGCTTTGTTGCCTTCGCCTGCCAAGACGTATTGACCGTTCTTGTAAAATTCACTAGCCGCACAATCTAGTGCAAGATGAATATCTTCACCAGCTTTGTAGCCAACTTGTTCAATCGCTTGCATGATGACGGTGATGGCTTCTTCGTTGCTACGCAAATTCGGTGCAAAACCCCCTTCATCACCCACAGCAGTATTTAGGCCGTGTGACTTCAATACAGACTTCAAGCTATGGAAAATCTCAGTACCTGCACGTAGCGCTTCTGAAAAACTGGTAAAGCCAACTGGCTCAATCATAAACTCTTGAATATCAACGGTATTGTCCGCGTGCTCACCACCATTCAAGATGTTCATCATTGGTACAGGCATGGTCAATGACGTCTGATTACGCAAGTTAGCAATATACTGATGCAGTGGCAGGTTTTGTGACTTGGCAGCAGCTTTTGCAGTGGCAAGTGACACCGCAAGCATTGCATTGGCACCCAAGCTTTCTTTATTTTCTGTACCATCTAGCGCAATCATGGCATCATCGATACCTTGCTGCTCAGTCACATCTTTGTCGATCAAAGCACTGCGAATCTGACTATTGACGTTAGAGACGGCTTTTTTGACGCCTTTACCCATATAGCGAGACTTGTCGCCATCACGTAACTCAAGCGCTTCACGTGAGCCTGTGGATGCGCCACTTGGCGCCGCAGCACGGCCGACAGTGCCATCAGCTAAGATCACATCAGCTTCGATAGTTGGGTTGCCGCGCGAGTCTAAAATTTCACGAGCGCGAATGTCTTTAATTGCGGTGACGTTGTTGGTTTCTTCAGCGTACATAATGTCTGTTAATTCCTTTGGTCATGCCAAGTTTGTGAGATAAATAACGGCAGCTAGCATACAAAAAAGATAAAGCAAAATATCGTATAGCTCATATACCTAAAACCCCTTCAATCCTTACTGCCATGTGGCTATGCTTGCACACGATAGACGGTTTATTAATTGGGTTAATGCTAGGCTATAGTGCTTGGCATCATAGCATATATTTTACCAAACTTCCTTTATCTTACACTCACTTGCACTCATAAATATAATCAGGGTTAGCGGCGTCTAGTGCAGCGCGATTGTCTGTGTCTATGACATATCAGAGCGACTATTTCAGTGATGATTTTACCAAACTGCTTTTCTTATCCATAGTAGATACCGTATTCTCAAGCGCAACCTCTGTCTTAAACCGTGTCAAGCGTAATGCATTCATCAAAACTGAGATGGAGCTGAGTGCCATCGCTGCTGCTGCAATCATCGGATTTAAGAACCCCAAAGCGGCAAGCGGGATACCAAGGCAGTTATAAATGAAAGCAAAAAACAGATTTTGTTTAATATTGCGTAGCGTTGCTTGCGCGATTTTTTGCGCCGCATCAATATGCATGAGCGACTCGCCCATTAGACGGGCAGAAGCGCTGTGCTGCGCGACATCTGTTCCTTCAAACATTGCAAAGCTGGCATCGGCAGTGGCCATCGCTGGCGCATCATTGACCCCGTCTCCTGCCATCGCCACCTTATGACCAGCAGTTTGCAGCCGTGCAATTTGACTGGCCTTATCGCGTGGACTCATTTTGCCGTAAGCTTTTTCAATACCCAGCTGCCCTGCCACATGATCGACGACCGACTGCTTATCACCACTCATCAAGATCACATTAATACCCGCATTTTGTAGCGCAGTGATTGCTTGCGGGGTATCCGCTTTCAAGTCATCTGCTAAGGCAAATGCGCCTAGTGGCTCATCATTGATACTAATGGCAACGGTACTGGCAATTTGCCATACTTTTGGCATCAGCTTAGGTAACGTCATATTAGCAAATTCAGCCGTCCCGACGTTTACTCGTCCAAGTCCTTCGATGTTTGCCTGTATACCAGATCCTTTTATCACACTGATATCAGTCACATCGAACAAAGACAGCTGACGCTCTTTAGCCGCGTTGGTCAAAGCAGTTGCTAATGGATGACTGGCATGTGCTTCGACACTGGCGGCGATCTGCAAGACATCATTAACAGCGATCGACTTATCCATCATGACATGATCAACGATAGTGGGTCTGCCAATGGTCAGCGTGCCTGTCTTATCGAGCACCACCGTGTCAATATTCCCTGCCGCCTCGAGACTTTGCGCGTCTTTGAACCACACGCCATGACGCGCCGCAACCCCCATACCCGCCATGATAGCTGCTGGCGTGGCCAAACCAAGGGCACAAGGACATGCAATGACCAATACTGATACGGCATGCATTAAGGCCGTATCGACCATACCAGTCAGCCACCATGTTAGGCCAAAAGTAACCAACGCAATAGTGACCACGATTGGCACAAACAAAGCAGTCACTCTATCCGCCAATCTTGCCAAGTTAGCTTTTGAGCCTTGTGCCTCACTCAAGGCTTGTACCATATCGCCCAGCTTGGTATCACTACCCTTGGCACTGACGCGATAGAGCAAGCTACCATTTTCTACTAAAGCCCCAGCCAGTAAAGTATCGCCCGCTTCTTTTTTAAGGGCAATTGACTCACCTGTTAGGTGGCTCTCCACGCACCAGCCGCTACCTTCTATAACGATGCCATCAGTCGCGACACGGCTGCCTTGCTTGGCCCGCAAGATGTCCCCTATTTGCACATCAGACAGTGCAATAGAATGAAAATCGCCATTTGGTTGCTGCTGCTCGACTTCATCTGGCGTCAATGACAACAGTAAATCGATACTGTTTAAACTGTGTTTTTTGGTACGTTCCTCCAAGTATTTACCTGTCCGAACAAACGCAATAACCATCACCCCTGCTTCAAAATATACCGCAGGGCCATTACTGGCGATGTGTCCGCCCGCGTGTCCACTTTGCAAGAGACTACTCAAAGTGCCATCGCCATGAGTGAGCCACAGATAAGTCGAATAGGCCCATATCGTCACCGTACCAATCACCACCAGCACATCCATATTGGCAAGACCACCTTTGATGGATGCCCATGCGCTCTTATAAAATGGTAACGCAAAACCAAACTGTACAATCGTCGCTAAAATAAACTGAATCCAAATGGGCGGCATCCCCGCCATCCCAGCACCCACCAACATACCTGCCATGCCCACCAAAAATGGCGCCAAGCATAGCCATAGTCCAATCAATCGCCACGGATACTGAGTCGCTGTCTCTTCATCTGTTTTTGCAAATAAACTGTCGCTGGCCTGTAGATTGGCAACAAAACCCGTCTTGTTTACCCATTCTGTGACTTGTTCTGGCGTCGTTTGCGTTGGATCGTAGTCAACATTGGCAGTCTCACCAGCAAAGTTGACACTCACGTCATACACCGAAGGTTTTTTATTCAGTACCTTCTCAATTCGTGAGGCACACGCCTGACATGTCATGCCATCGATTGCGAGTTGAAGATGGGCGCGCTGCGGCGCAAGAGACGTGTCTGACTGCACATCAGTCTCGACATCGTAAGATTCATCATTAGAGGTATGGGTGGTTTCATTCATAAAAAAACTCGTTATAGCGCCAATACAGTCACAGACGCCATCATAAAATATCAGTGGATTGACAAAAAATTCAAATAAAGTACGTACATAAAATACTGTAAAGATTAAGGCAGAAATCACGCTTAGCGTATTCAACGCTGATAGAGAGCTGCCTCACATCATACTCAAGGATTGTTTTTTAAATGGTCACAATTATTATCCCTTCAAGTAAGCATTTGACATTTGGTGAAAAATAACAAACGAGAAGAGCCGCAGATATGACTGACATTGATATTTTTTAGCCATGAAAAAACCAGCTAACATGCCAGTAATAACATGGTAGCTGGTTTTGCAGACAGATGACGACATTTATGAATTAGCGACAGTCGCCTCAAATCCAGCCTCATCAATGGCCGAAGCAATCGCTTCTGCACTGGTTTTGCTATCATCAAAGGTGATCGTTGCTAAATTATCAGCTAAATCCACGGTGATCGTATCTAAACCGTCAATGTCGGCAGTAGCAGTATGGACACTTGCCACACAGCCGCTGCAAGTCATGCCTTCAATTTGAATAATACGTGTTTGGCTTGCCATGGTTGGCTCCTTATTTTTATTAATGATTAATACCCTTGATCGCTATTTTTTAATACTTATTTTTTGAAAAATACGTATCTTTTATAAACTATCAAGTCGTCACTCAACAAGCATAAGCGCTATCAGCTGCGACAGCAAGACACTTTGGTTGCAACTTTATTAATGAGTGGATAATTTATTAATAAAAACGTAAATATGACTACTCATGCGCTTAGCATCAAGACCATCTATACATCTTGGTCGTGATGACGTGGATTTTGCGGTGCATCAATAGGAAATGGCTGTGTCACATAGTCCACCATGCTAATTGCCGCCGTCAAAGCATGGATACTGGTATCCGTATCATCATATCTTATCGTTGCAACATCATGCAAAGGGTCTAGATCTATCGCAGTCACGCCTGAGATATTCTTAAGCGCGGTCATCACACTATCTAGACCAGCTTCATCGTTGATATTTTCTATACTGACTTGTGCGGTTTGAATCGCCATTGCATCACCCTCTTATCATTTGTAATATCAATGAGTATCTAATGTCTCAAAGCCTTTGACCAGATCATCAATCTGCTTAAGTTGACGCAAAAATGGCTCTAACTGACTGGTTCTTAGTGCACATGGTCCATCACATTTTGCTGTCTCTGGATTTGGGTGCGCCTCTAAGAAAAGCCCTGCCAATCCTGTCGCCATACCAGCACGTGCAAGGGTTGTAATCTGTTCACGGCGTCCGCCTGCGCTGTCACTGCGCGCACCTGGCTGCTGTAGACTATGGGTGACATCAAAGAATACCGGGATGTCCATCTGCTTCATGGTATCAAAACCCAGCATATCGACGACGAGATTGTTATAACCAAAGGCGCTACCACGCTCACAAAGTATCAGCTTATCATTACCGCCTTCTAGACACTTATTGACGATATGACGCATCTCATGAGGCGCTAAGAACTGCGCTTTTTTGATATTAATAATGGCATCTGTTTTTGCCATTGCATGGACTAAATCCGTCTGACGTGACAAAAACGCTGGTAGCTGAATGATATCCGCAACCTCAGCCACTGGCGCGGCCTGATGTGGTTCATGCACATCGGTAATGATGGGTACTTGGAATTTTTCTTTGATTTGCCCAAGCCAGTCGATACCTTGCTCAAGTCCCGGCCCTCGGTATGAATGCAAGCTTGAGCGGTTGGCTTTATCAAAACTCGCTTTAAACACATAGCCGATACCCAAGCGCTCACATATCTCAACGTATTGCTCAGCAATCTCAAACGCCAACTCTTTAGATTCTAAGACGTTCATCCCACCAAATAATACAGAGGGTTGGTCGTTACCAATGTTGATCGTCTTATTATTAGGCGTGTTAAGTGCAATGTGTGATTGCGCCGTTAATAGGTTTTCCATTTAGCCATTACCTCTTATTTTGTTATGAATATGTCTATCCCATATTGTAACGGATAGCTTGATGAAAAAAAGTATGCAAGCGTAATTAGATAGCATCAATATCGATAATCATTGAGCAACTATTCGCATTGTTCAAAATTAAGCCAAAAAAAAGACCGATCCGAAGATCAGTCTTTTTAGCAAACATCATGCTCTCACATAACAACAAATGCTTTAGTGATTACTATGTTTCGCTATGATTTTTTGCCGCTTTTACAAAGCTGTTGAACAGTGGATGACCACTACGTGGTGAGCTAGTGAACTCTGGATGGAACTGTACCGCAACAAACCAGGGATGCTCGCTGATCTCAACGGACTCTACCAAGTGCTGTTTGGCAGAATAACCAGAGATCGTCATACCCGCTTGCTCTAATGGCTCAATATAACGGTTGTTCATCTCGTAGCGATGGCGATGGCGCTCAGTGATATTGTTAGCACCATAAATCTGGCTTAGCTTGCTACCAGAAACCAGCTCTGCTTGCTGTGCGCCTAGACGCATCGTGCCACCAAGATCTGAGTCATCACTGCGAATCTGTAACTCGCCGCGCTCATCTAACCATTCGGTGATAAGCCCAATGATAGGCTCAGCTGTCTTACGATCAAACTCAGAAGAGTTGGCATTGATATTAAGTACATTACGCGCATACTCAATCACCGCAAGCTGCATACCAAGACAAATACCTAGATACGGCACATTATTTTCACGAGCATAAGTGATGGCTTTTATTTTACCCATCGTACCGCGCTCACCAAAACCACCTGGTACTAAAATAGCATTGGCATCTTTTAGCTGCGCTAGTAGAGTGTCGTCATCTTCTAAACGCTCAGCATCGATGTAGTCGATTTTGACATCGACTTTATGCGTGATACCTGCGTGTAGCAATGCTTCGTTGATCGATTTATAAGCATCTGGTAGCTCAACGTATTTGCCAACCATCGCAACAGTCACTACCCCTTGAGGGTTGAGCTGTGCTTCAACTACTTTATCCCAATCGCTAAGATCTGCTTCGGGCACATCAAGACCGAAACGCTCACAGATGAGGTCATCAAGGTCTTGCTCATGTAGCGTGCGCGGGATCTGGTAGATACTTTGTGCATCTTCACACATGATAACGGCACGCTCTTCTACATTGGTGAATAGCGCAATCTTGCGACGGTTATCTTGCGAGATATGATGGTCAGAGCGGCAGATTAAGATGTCAGGCTGTAGACCGATTGAGCGTAGCTCTTTTACAGAGTGCTGTGTCGGCTTGGTTTTGGTCTCACCAGCACTGGCAATATAAGGTACTAAAGTAAGATGCATCAGCATGGCACGATTGCGCCCCAGCTCTACTTGCATCTGACGTACCGCTTCCATAAATGGAAGTGATTCAATGTCACCAACCGTACCGCCAATCTCGATAATTGCGATATCATAGCCTTCGCCACTGGCAAGAATCTTACTTTTTATTTCATCAGTGATGTGCGGGATGACCTGTACAGTACCGCCCAGATACTCACCGCGGCGCTCTTTGTTTAGCACGTTTTGATAGATACGACCGCTGGTAAAGTTGTTGCTCTTACTCATCTTAGAGTGGCGTAAGAAGCGCTCATAATAGCCCAAATCCAAATCCGTCTCTGCGCCATCTTCGGTGACAAACACCTCACCATGCTGAAATGGGCTCATCGTACCTGGATCGACGTTGACATACGGATCCATCTTGGTCATCGTGACAGTCACGCCACGCGCTTCTAAGACCGCAGCAAGAGAAGCGGCGGTGATACCTTTTCCTAGTGAGGACACTACCCCACCGGTCACAAATATAAACTTGGTCATAGTACTCATCAACAATTGGTAAAGAAGGATTTTACTAAAAATACGCCATAAAATATAGGGCAAAAATGCAAACTGTCTGAAACTCTTGTTTTCTACCTCAGCGGTAGACTTTTGTCACAAATAATACATACAACAAAAAAACCCACCCCGAAGGATGAGTTTTTTATTTATATTCTAATGGTTAGATTAGAATAAATATTCTAGACCGCCACCAATAGCTAGTACGTCAGCATCAGTATTGCCAAGGTCAGCTGAGTTATTACCAGCATAAGCATGTACAATCATATTATCTTGATAGTAGTATTTACCACCAACAACGATCTGATCTGAATCAGAATTTTCCATACCATTTAGGCTTTCAGTATTGTTGTACTGAACATATACCGATGCTGGACGAGCAAAGTTGGTTAGCCCCATGTTTGCACTAAGGATGAAGCCTTTTTCATCTTCAGAAGAGTAGTCAAAGTCAGCTTGCTGATATAGCGCACCTAGCGTTACTGGATAAGCCATATATTTGCCTAGATCAACAGTTGCTGTACCGCGGATGATATCACCAGCAATATTTTGGTCTTTATCGTACGCTACACCAGCAGTGAAACCAGTACCTTGATCAAACATCAAAGCAGCACCAAAGCCACTATCACGATCTTTGCTTGATTCCACAAAGCTTTCGTCAGCACTATACATGACAGAAAGTTGTAATGGTAGGTTGTTGTATTTTGGAGACATCCAAATAACTGAGCTGTTGATACGGCTACTATCAGCCATATTCAAACCACCATAGTTTTCGTTATCTTCAAGTTTGTTGCCACCTAGGTTATCCCAATAACCATCGTTAACGACTACGTTGTTGATTTTATCTAAAGTAGATTGGTTTTTACCAGCACGGAATTCACCAAAATTCTTGTTAACTACACCAAGATATGTATCACGGTTAGTGAAACCATCGCTATCACCGTCAACACGAGTACCATACTCTAGCTGATAGATAACGTCAGTATTCGCAGTCATGGCTTCAGAGCCTTTGATACCGATACGTGAAGAGTTGGAGTTGATCTGTACTGAGTCAGACTCTCTGTCTGCACGAGCATCACCATTTGGGTAATCAACTTCGGCATTTACATAATCAGCAGTAACAAACGCTTTACCATATAAGGTAGGAGCGGCATTGGCTGCAGAAACAGATAGAGCAGCAACGGCTGTAGCTAAAAGTAGTTTTTTCATGGGGTATCTCCACTTTACAATTGTAGTAATGAGCAAGCTATTATTAGCTGGCGCCCATATTGGTATCGTCACAAATCCTCAAAGATATAATGTGTAACTGGCTACCGAGATTAGTCAGAAACAAGTGTGGCGAAGTTTTATTACAGTAAGATGAAAAAACCATGACTTACATAACCAGCATCAAAAAAAGTAACTGCCATGTAAACGTTGGTCTTTATCCTTCTGCTGCGTAACATCCGTTACCAAACTCATACTTCGAGTACAAGCATAACAACTTTGACATAATTTGCAACATGTTTTTTTGCTTTTTCGATACCCCAGTATCAAATAACAAGTCACCTATAAAATCCAGATAGCTACAAAAAAAAGCGATATCTACTCAAGCAGATAGCGCTTTTTTTGATTAATATCATTACTTATAGTATTAAAATTTTTTAATAAAGATAAAATAATTGCCCAAGAAATAGCGCTACCCATTGATAAATAAATAGCGCTTATGAAGAATCGATCGGCGTATTTATGACATATTTAGCGTCACAAACGAGCAAGATTAGATACTACACCTTAGGCTTCAGCATACGCTAAAATACCCATTGCTAAGCTGGCTTCTCTAAGCATTGGCTTTTAGATCGAGTCGTGCTTGATGCAACAATGGTTCAGTATAGCCGCTAGGTTGCGCGCGTCCTTTAAAGACCAAATCACAGGCAGCTTTAAAAGCGTAAGAGTTATCAAAGTTATCTGCCATTGGCTGGTAATCACTATCGCCTGCATTTTGCTCGTCGACGACTTTTGCCATACGTTTCATTGTGTCCATCACTTGCTGCTCGCTTACCACATCATGATGTAACCAGTTGGCAATGTGTTGGCTTGAGATACGCAAAGTGGCGCGATCTTCCATCAAGCCCACATCATTAATATCAGGAACTTTGGAGCAGCCAACCCCTTGATTCACCCAGCGTACCACATACCCTAAAATACCTTGAGCGTTGTTCTCAAGCTCTTGCTGCTTCTCTTCTTCTGTCCAATTGGTATCTTTTGCTAAAGGGATGGTTAAAATATCGTCCAAACTCGCACGTTCGCGTGATTTTAGGGTGTCTTGCACATCGGCCACGTTGACTTGATGATAGTGTATGCTATGCAATGTAGCACCTGTTGGTGAGGGCACCCAAGCCGTACTGGCACCAGATTTCGGATGAGCGGCTTTTGTATCCATCATCTCTTTCATCTCATCAGGTTTTGCCCACATACCTTTACCAATCTGAGCATGACCTTGCAGACCAGTCTCTAGACCGATATCAACGTTCCACTGCTCATACGCAGGTAGCCATGCTTGCGATTTCATTTCACCTTTTGGCACGAACGGACCGGCATTCATGCTGGTATGCATCTCATCACCCGTACGATCTAAGAAACCTGTATTAATGAAGATAACACGCTCTTTTGCTTGGCGAATCGCTTCTTTCAGATTGACTGTGGTACGGCGCTCTTCATCCATAATACCGATTTTGATTGTATTACGCGCTAACCCCAATAAGTCCTCTGAGGCGTTGAACAAATCATTGGCCATCTTGACCTCTTCAGGGCCATGCATTTTTGGTTTGACGATGTACATAGAGCCTTGGCGTGAGTTTGATAGCGCGTTCTTGCCTTTAATATCATTCAACGTCAGTAATGGCGTAATTAAGCCATCCATTAAGCCCTCAAAGATTTGCTCTTGACCATCGCCTAAATCAACCAAAATTGCAGGGTTCTGCATGAGATGGCCAACATTACGAATCAAGAGTAGCGAACGACCAGGTAAAATCAGCTTACCGCCATCAGGTGTATTATATTCACGATCTGGGTTTTGTTTGCGAGTACGGGTTTTGCCACCTTTTTCAAAGGTCTCTTGTAGATCGCTATTCATCAAGCCAAGCCAATTGCGGTAGACTTCAACTTTTTCTTCTGCATCTACGGCAGCTACTGAGTCTTCACCATCTTGAATCGCTGTCATAGCTGACTCAAGCAAGACATCTTTGATATTTGCTGGATCGTCTTTGCCAACTGGATGATCGGCATCTATTTGAATCTCAGCATGTAGTCCGTTATTTTTTAATAAAATACCTGTTGGCGACTCCGTATTACCAACAAAACCAACGAACTTACTGGGGTCTTTTAACTGCGTACTGCTATCGCCTTGTACCACTTCAAGGTTGCCATCGACAATTTTAAATCCTGTCACATCATTGTATGAACCTGATGTAAGCGCAAAATGCTCATCTAAAAAAGCTTTGGCATAAGCCACAACCGCAGCACCGCGAGTAGGGTTATAGCTACCACTTGCCTCCTGCCCATTCTCATCACTGATGACATCCGTACCATATAAGGCATCATATAGACTGCCCCAACGTGCATTAGTCGCATTTAATGCATAACGAGCATTGCGTACTGGCACCACCAGCTGCGGCCCTGCAATATGCGCAATCTCTTCATCAACGTTTGCTGTGCTAACAGCAAAATCATCACCTTCTGGCAACAGATAACCAATTTCCTTCAAAAACGCTTTATAAGCTGGATAATCTATTTCGCCATTTTTTGCAGGATGTTGTAGGTGCCACTCATCAATCTGTGCTTGTATCTTATCTCGCGTTGCAAGCAATGCCTTATTACGTGGCGTGAATTCTTTAATAACCTTTTCAAAACCTGACCAATAATTGTCTGAATCAACACCAACTTTCGGTAGCACCTCATTTTCAATAAAATCATATAACTGTTGGTCAATGGCGAGAATGCCTTTTTGAACGCGATTGGTGTTAGAAGACTGGCCCATGTTGTTATCCTTATCTACTTGTGAGGTATATTAATATTAACTTGCTATAACTATTATTCAACGTTAATTTTAAATTAACAATTATTCATAACTAAAAGTATAATTGGCATTTATGGCAATATACAATATCTAATACTACCAATATCTAATACTATTAAGTCGCACTTGACTGAAAACTCTCTCAACATCGTAGCAAAAATTCTCGAGTATTTTCAAAGGACTTTATCCATCGTTTGTTTTGATACGGAAAGTGTAATTGGTATACTGTTTCATATTTCCTATCGAGTATCCGTCAATAATAGAATACAGCTTACAAAGCGCAAAATGTCATCCTACTATCAAATAATGAAATAAACAAGGCAGAACCATTTATTAAATAAATGTTTAGGTTGTACTATAATGATACCGTACAGCGGGTAAGCTTTAGAGACGATAGATTTTGATTGGACACAAATGAATGCTCAGTCAAAGCGACCTTGTAATGACCTATAGTGTCAAAAAAACATGACCATATAATCGTATTAGACTATTATTCAGCATATTTATTCAGAACCCATCAACGCTAGCCAATTATGGTAAAAACAACGGTAGTTTGGCTATCAGTGATTTGACTCTTTACACTCTCATTTATGACAAAGCCCCTTTAGACTATGACGATAAATCAGCCACAAACCTTGACTTCCAATCCATCAGCGGATACTACTTACCATGACAGTCTCCAAAAAGACGCTGCCTCCCCACAGGAGCATCTCACCGAGGACAATGATATGGCAGACGATAGCGTCGATATCACTCACCTGCGCACACCTATAAAGGTAGACCTATCCCCTATTTATCATTTTTTGGGTGCGCGCACGACGCAGGCGTGGGTCGATACGGCTATAGAGAACCTACCACTTATCATTCAGGATCATGCTAATTGCGAAAAAAAAGCCGCAGGCACTGCGATGAATTTGATATTTCGGTATGAGTTCTCTTATGATTTGCAACGTAAATTGGCACAGCTCATACGTGAGGAGATGCTACATTACGAACAGGTACTTGGCATCATGAATGAGCGCGGCCAGGACTGGAAGTATTTGAGTGCAGGTCGCTATGCCAAGGGCATGTTGAAACATAAACGTACTTATGAGCCAGCAGCGATGGTCGATGTACTGATCATTGGGGCGTTCATTGAAGCGCGCTCTTGTGAGCGTTTTGCAGCGTTGGCGGAAGTCATTGATGATGCGCGTTTAGCAAAATACTATCGCTATCTACTAAAGTCAGAGAGCCGCCATTTTGAGGACTATCTGGCGCTTGCCCAATCATTGTCAGATGACGATATCGATGAGCGTGTCGCGTTTTTTAAAGAGGTAGAAGCTGAGTTGATAGACAGTCCTGATGCGGAGTTGCGTTTTCATAGTGGTACGCCTGCTTAATAGACAGATATCA
Source organism: Psychrobacter sp. (assembly GCF_030454045.1). Taxonomy (GTDB): domain Bacteria; phylum Pseudomonadota; class Gammaproteobacteria; order Pseudomonadales; family Moraxellaceae; genus Psychrobacter. The sequence goes on from NZ_JAKDJE010000006.1 coordinate 69,446, forward strand.
TTCGTTTGTACTTTGAAATCTATAGGTTATAGACACAAAAAAGGCACTACCATTGTTCGAATATAACCCGAACAACGGTAATGCCTCTTTATTTATGCTGATTATTTTCTGACGATCAGCGTTACTTTTATCGATCAGAGATACTTATATATAAATAGTATTACTTATCATTTTCCATTAAAGAGCTGTCGTACTGCTTGTCACTTTTTGCAACATGATGCGGATCATGATCACCTGCCGCTTCATCTGCCGCTGCTGGATTTACCTTTTGTAATGCATCGTCTGGTACGATACCGTTGTTGTCATCTGCATCTTTTAGGCTATATTCATCAGTGACATGTTCATCTTGTGGCTTATCCATTGGTATCCCCTATTGTTCTTGTTTTCTGCTTTACGAAATATCGCCTAAGACAGTGAAAGCAAGAAATGATAATTTACAAGAAATGATAATTTGGTGGTGTTCTAAAAAGTATGCTGGCGATAAAAGTCAATAAAAGATCTATGCTAAGTTATCTGATTCTATAGGGCTTTCAAGGCTTCAAAAATTGTTCAAATTTTAATCAGCATACTTTTTAACACACCACCGATAATTTAATAGCGACTATTTTTTGCCCTATATCTTTCGATCTATTGAATCTGTCTTTCAATAAATTCAATCTTTGTCATCAGGGTTCAAAGTGCGTGTTTGAGCATTATCAATATTGGCGTAACGATTCATACTGTTGATCTTTTCGCTATCTGGCGCTTCGCTTTTGACAGTGCTGTCATTGATATTATCATCAAAGCCATTACCTGGTTGATCGCGGCGGTCGGGCTGTCGAGCAGGATTGTCATCATCATTGACGTGCTCAGACTCTACTACACCCTCTTTAAAAGTGTCGGTACCTTTATTTTCATTGACGTTTTCTTCGAGCTCCTCATGGTTTTTCACCGTTTGAGCACTAGCACTGTCTAACGTTTCATGCGTGTTCGTTTCTGCGATTCGAGTTTTACTTAAAGCAGGATCTCTGGTTTCCATTGTTTTGTCCTCATTATAATTATTGTTTGTATGGATAACATATTGTGCTTATCAGTTGTTAGTCGTCTCGACTCAGATCATGAGCATTTAGATCCGATACGTTTTTGCCACCAGCAGGTAGATTTTCTTCTTTTCGCGGATCAGCATATATCTCATCAGTTTCTTGTGAGTCTTGTTCAGGGCCATCTATCTTCGGCTCATACTTACGGCCTTCGTAGCTGCCTTGAGGATTTTCTTGCGTCGTAACGGCTGGATCCTCTACAAGGAATTTTTCTTCAGTGTTGTTTTTTTCTGGCATGGTCATGGCGTCTCCCTCGCATTATTTATTATCGTTATCTGATTAGTGCTTTGGACGGATGCTGCAAACACACTCTTATTTGTCAGTGCGTAGATCATCCTCAATGAACGCTGTTTGCTCTTCTTCACTTAGTGATTCAGGCGCATCGACTTTTTTGTTGTCTTCTAGATTTTTCTCAATCTCTTGACCGTTTGCTTGCTCTGCTGCTTTTTTGATGTCTGAGGTATCATTGTTCGTCGTACTCATGATGTATTTCCTATTTTTATTGTTGACTGAATTTAGAGTTTCTACGGTGCGGCATCATTATGTACTCAGCCACTTTTAGTCAGTTGCTTTTGTTCAGTTACTTTTAGATAGATGAGTGATGAGTTTTTTGATAAAAATAATAAACTGCACCAGAATTGATATTAGGGCGTGTTGAACATTCGCAAATAGGCACTGCTGATCGCTAAAATTG
>NZ_JAKDJE010000072.1 GCF_030454045.1 Psychrobacter sp.
TAAGGCGTTGCTTATTTTTTTCAATGTTTTCTCAATTCTATACAGCCCCTAAGTAAGTAGAGTTCAATAATATACGTTGTGTCTTACAACTACTTTTGCAAGAGGTCTATTATAACGGAAATGGTTATGAAAAAAATTGGCTTGATTTCGGTACTGGTGGTATTGGTAGGGCTGGCGTGGTACGTCATTGCTGGCGCAAAGACGGCAAGCACTGATGCCGATACTGAGACGGTGGTAAAAGCAGACACCCAGCAAGACTTGATCGTGGTGACACCGTGGGAGCTAACGTCCATGGATCCCAGCAAGTCGGGGTTTATTTTTCAGCGTTTGCAGATTGCCGAGACGCTGGTCGATGCCAAACAAAATGCAGAGCTGAAGCCCATGTTGGCACAAAGCTGGTCGTCTAATGATAAGGGCGATGTATGGACGTTTGTGCTGCGTGATGGCGTAAAATTCCATGACGGCTCAGTTATGAGTGCAGCTGATGTGGTCAAAAGCTTGCAAGTTGCCCTAACCAAGCCAACCGCTCTAAAATCTGCGGCAATCTCAGAGGTGAAAGCGATTGATGACAACACGGTTGAGATCACCTTAGACAAGCCGCTGATGTCTTTCCCTGCTTATCTGGCACATGCAACCAGTATCATTTTGGACACCGCCTCGTTCGATGATAGCGACGCCGTCACGCAGCTGATCGGCACAGGGCCGTATTACGTCACCAAATTTGAGCCGCCACAAAAAATCGAGCAAAAAGCCTTTGCCGACTACTGGGGCGAAAAAGCCAAGATCCAAGACATTACTTACTTAGCCAATAGCCGTAGCGAAACGCGCACTTTGCTGGCACAGAGTAAACCTAATTACCTCGTATTTACCTTAGATTCAGCCAGTCTCGCCCGCCTACAGCAAGACCCCAATCTACAAGTTCAGTCAAAGTCCTTGGCGCGTACCATCGAATACAAAGTCAATGCGGACCATCCGCTATTCCGCGATGTACGCGTGCGCCAAGCACTCAGTGATGCCATCGACAGACAAGCCATTGCTCAATCTGTGATGCATGCTGATAATGCCGCCGCCGCGCAAATCTTGCCACCGATTTTCAAAGACTGGCAAATCAACACCCCAAACCAGAAGCCTGACCCTAAGGCCATCAAGCAGCGCCTATTAGATGCAGGCTTTACTGAAGGCAGTGATGGCATGCTCCAAAAAGACGGCAAACCCTTCAAGTTTACCTTACGCACATTCTCAGACCGTCCTGAGCTGCCCATTATCGCTACCGCCTTACAAGCGCAGTGGAAAAAACTCGGCGTCGATGTGGATGTGTCCGTGGGTAATTTTTCAGAGATTCCCTCAGGTCATCAAGATGGCACGCTTGAGATGGGACTCTATGCGCGTAACTACGGCATGACCCCTGATCCAATCGGCTCACTAGTAGAGGATTTTGATCCACAAGGCAGCGATTGGGGCGTGATGAATTGGCAAAACCCAGAGCTGACCGAGCGTTTATTGACGCTTGAGACGACCAAAGGTAATGATGTGTCGACCAAACAGCGCGTCTCGCAAATCATCTTTGATGAGCGTCCTGTCGTACCTGTGGTGTACTACCAACAAAACGCCGCCGCGCATAAGTCACTAAAGGGCTTAGAAATCGATGGTTTGGAGCGAAACTTTTATTTAAACAAGTTGTCTTGGTAAGCCGTTTTTACCGCGCTTTTCTTTATAACACTAAAAAATTGTAATGGATAACTATGTTTAAATATATTGCTCATCGAGTGCTGCAGCTGCTCTTGGTGGTCTGGTCGGTTGGCACGCTGACCTTTGTGCTGACCCGCAGCCTGCCCGGTGATATGGCGTACCGTATTGTCGCCAGTCGCTACGGCTATGACCAAACGGACGCTGCCGCCGCGGCACTGGTGCGCTCAGAGCTTGGATTGGATCAACCGTGGTGGCAAAGCTATTTTGATTGGTTGCTGGATTTGGTGCAGTTTAACCTTGGGCATTCTTTGGTCAGTGGCGAGTCAGTATGGGCGGAGATTGCGCATCAGTTTGGGCACACGCTGTCTTTGGCGCTGGCGGCATTGGCGATATCGGTTTTTATCGGGCCACCACTGGGTTTGCTGGCGGCGCAGCGCCCCAATGGGGTGTTTGATCGCCTGACGTTGATGGCCAGTACCGTACTGCGTTCTGTGCCGATCTTTATCATTGGTATTGCGCTCATCACGCTACTTGCGGTGCATATAAAGTGGCTGCCGGCCGCTGGTTACGGCACGCCGCAGCATTACATTTTGCCTGCTTTGACGCTAGCGATTGGGCTGTCTGCGGTGTCGGTTCGCGTGAGTCGCCATGCGATGGTACAGGTACAAACGTCTGAATATTATGATTTTGCCAAGCTTAAGGGACTGAGTAAATGGACGGCGTTTTGTCGGCATGGGCTGCGTAATGTGGCCATTCCGATTTTGGCCTATCACTCAGTCCAGCTGGTGTATTTGGTCGAGGGGGTGGTGATTGTCGAGAGTTTGTTTGCGTGGCCGGGCAGTGGTCACGCGTTGGTACATGCCATCGTCGCGCGTGATGTGCCGATGATACAAGGCACCGCGCTGATTATGGGCGGGATGTTTGTGGTGCTCAATATGGTGGTGGATTTGCTCAGTGGGTTGATCGATCCGCGTATTGATTTGGCACGTTGATCATGAGCACCAAGCCATTATCACCACCGCGATATCACACATGCAGTGCGCACCGACGCAGCCCACATGAGGAATTTTGATTTTATGACTATTTTTAGAGGGGCCAATGCCCTCCAACCGTTACAAAAATTTGGCGGCCTGTTACTTATCTTGTTATTGGTATTTGCCTTTTTGCAGCCGCTGTACTATCCGATAGATGCCAACGTGCAAGAGCTGGGCGACGCGCTACAGTCTGCGAGCGTCAGCCACTGGTTTGGCACTGATCACTTTGGGCGCGATATGCTAGCACGGGTCGCGTCAGCCATTCGGTTGTCATTTTTATTGATTGTTTTATCAGTCGGCTTTGCGCTGTTTTTTGGACTACTGATGGGCGTGCTTAGCGGCTATTTTGGCGGCTGGGTGGATAGGGTTTGTACCTTTTTATGCGACATTATTATGGCGCTGCCGGGGCTATTGTTCGTCTTATTGTTTGCAGCGATTGCGCCAAATACCTTTTGGTCGCTGTATCTGGGTATCTCTTTGGTGCTATGGGTGGAGTTTTTTCGCATGGTACGTGCCATGACCCAGACTATTGCCAGCAGCCGAGAGATTGAAGCGTCACGCTTGATGGGTATGGATTTTTTCTATTGTTTTAAGCGTCATTTTTTGCCCAAGATATTGCCTGTGGTCGCCACTCTAAGTGCTTTTGCGGCAGGTAATGCCGTATTGGCACTGGCTACGCTAGGCTTTATCAATGTTGGGTTACGTCCACCGACCGCCGAGCTGGGCCTGATGATGACGGAGCTGTTTCCGTATTATTATCAAGCGCCATTTATTTTTCTTCAGCCCATTATTGCCGTCTTTATTTTGGTACTAAGCCTACAATTACTCTCAGGAAAAATAAAATGATCGCGCACACTGCAAAAGACAATGCTGCCAATGTTGATAAGGCCGCCACAAATATATTGGTAAAAACTGACGACTTGGCGGTGTTTACCAAGTCAGGACTAAGCTTGGTTGAGCCGATTAGCGTCACCTTGTATAAGGGTCAAAACCTGACTATCTTGGGTGAAACAGGGTCGGGTAAAAGCCTATTGGCACAAGCCATTATGGGCGCGCTGCCTGACGAGCTAGTCAGTCGCGGTGATATTTTGATTGAAAACCAAGCGTTGACCAAGCCGCAGCTGCGTGCCTACTGGGGACGCCGTATGGCGATGCTGCCGCAAGAGCCAAGCCGTTCGCTGAATCCTACGATGGATGTGCTCAGTCAAGTGTGGGAGAGCTTGTATTTTGTCGCCAAGCAAGACAGCAAGGTCAGTAAGCAATTGGCACAAGACAAAATAGAGACGCTCGGACTGGGCAAATTTGCGGCGTACTATCCGCACGAGCTGTCAGGCGGTATGGCGCAGCGTGCGTCTTTTGCGATTGCCACCTCAGGCGGCGCGTATATTGTCATCGCCGATGAGCCGACCAAGGGCTTAGATGAGATCAATAAACAAGCGGTGATTCATCTGCTCAAAAACGTCGCCCGCGATGGCGGCACACTATTGACCATCACCCATGATATCGATGTCGCAAGGTCGCTGAGCTTGGGTGCTGATGATCGTATCATGGTGATGAAAAAGGGTAAACTGTTAGAGCAAGGCCATGGCGAACAGGTACTTAATCAACCAACCTCAGACTATGCCAAACAGCTTATCGCTGCCGCCCCTGATAACTGGCCAGCAAAAGACCGCGCCATTATCAAAGAACAGCTCTTATTAACCGTCAAAGACGTGAGCTTAGCGCGCGGCAAGCGGGTGTTGTTTGAGGGGTTGAGTTTTCGTCTCAAGCGCGCTGAAGTGCTTGGCGTGATTGGCGGTAGCGGCATTGGCAAAAGCTCATTAGGCGATGCACTCTGTGGCCTGCTTAAACCTGCCAGTGGCGCGATCACATGGCAGACCAAACCCAAACGCCATCAAGTGCTCAAGTTGTATCAAGATCCACCTGCTGCTTTTGCTTCACATGTACCGTTGCAAATTCTGCTAAATGATGTCATCCGCAAGCATCGTTTAGATGCCAATCGTGTGCCTGAGTTATTGGAGAGGCTCAAGCTGGATAAACGAATTCTTGAACGTAACGCGCTCAATGTCTCAGGCGGAGAATTGCAACGGGTGGCGATTTTGCGCGCATTGCTCTTTAACCCTGTGCTGCTGTTTGCCGATGAAGTCACCTCTAGACTCGATCCCATCACTCAAAAAGAAACGCTAAATTTACTGGTGGCGCAGTGCCAAGCGCAGCAGTGTACGCTGGTGATGGTCAGTCACGATCACCACATCATGCGTCATTACTGCCATCAAGTGATTGATTTGGAGGATTTTGCCAAGTCGTAAGGACTACTAAAAAATAACCAACTGTTGATATTTTTTATAAAAGACGAGTTGATTTCATTGTTTTAACGTCCGTTCTTAACGATATCAATAGCTTGGCTGGGCGTATGTAGTAGCGTTACTTTTGCTTAACAACTGTACACGCGGCCATCGTTGACAGCCCAACTTTAATCTGGGCATTATGGATAGCGAGAGACCCTCACAACACATAATAAATAATCAAAGGAGCATGACATGAAAGCCGCACGTTTTTATGACAAAGGTGATATCCGTATTGAAGACATTCCAGAGCCTACCGTTGAGCCGGGTACGGTCGGTATCGATGTGGCATGGTGCGGTATTTGCGGCACAGACTTGCACGAATTTATGGAAGGGCCGATTTTTATCCCGCCATGTGGTCACCCGCATCCTATATCAGGGGAGTCCGCACCCATTACCATGGGTCATGAGTTCTCAGGGGTAGTCTACGAAGTCGGCGAGGGCGTTGATGATATCGAAGTCGGTCAGCACGTGGTGGTTGAGCCGTATATCATTGCCGACGATGTCTCTACCGCAGAAGGAGAGAACTATCATTTATCAGAAAACATGAACTTTATCGGTCTGGGTGGACGCGGTGGCGGCTTGTCCGAAAAAATCGCGGTCAAACGCCGCTGGGTACACCCCATCTCAAACGACATCCCATTAGATCAAGCGGCACTCATTGAGCCATTATCGGTTGGCTATCATGCCTTTGTGCGTAGTGGCGCAAAAGAAGGTGATGTGGCATTGGTCGGCGGCGGTGGCCCCATCGGTCTGTTATTGTCGTCAGTTTTAAAAGCCAAAGGTCTGACGGTGATTCTGACTGAGCTGAGTGCCAAACGTAAAGAAAAAGCCAAAGACAGCGGCGTTGCCGATTATATACTGGATCCTACCGAAGTCGATCTCAAAGAAGAGGTGATGAAAATCACTGATGATCGCGGCGTGGACGTGGCGTTTGAATGTACCAGTGTCAATGCGGTGCTCGATTCACTCGTCGAGCTGACCAAACCTGCTGGCGTGGTGGTGATTGTCTCGATTTGGAGCCATCCTGCAAAAGTCAGCGTGCACAGCGTGGTGATGAAAGAGCTGGATATTCGCGGTACTATTGGCTATGTGAATAATCACGAAGACACCATTAAACTGGTCGAAGACGGACTGGTCGATCTTGAGCCGTTTATCACCCAGCGCATCAAATTAGATGATTTGATCTCTGAGGGGTTTGAGACGTTGATTCACAACAACGAATCGGCGGTAAAAATTATTGTGAATCCAAATCTGTAAGCGATATTTTTGATGAAAATTGGCTTTGCAAAGTAATAGTCAATGATAAGAAAAAAGCGCCATTTTATTAGGGCGTGTTGAACATTCATAATTTGAGCCAGATATAAGCACAAGCAAGAGCGACCGTATTCTCATAACTCTGCTTGAGCTTATCAAATCTGGTGGCAACCGCCCTATACTGTTTTAGCTTAGCAAAAGCGTTTTCTACTAGATGCCTGGTTTTATACAAGTCCCAATCCATATGGTCGTTAGAAGACTTGGTGTTTCGTTTTCGAGGGATGTTATTATGCGTCCCTGCTTGTTCAATATGGGCTCGTAGTGCATCAGAATCATAGCCTTTATCGGCACATAAAACCTCTGTATCACTCAAATCAACCTTGTCTAATAAATCAGGTGCGACTTTAACATCGTGGGTTGTGCCATCGATAAAGACCCACTCAAGGTCTGCGTCTTTGATCAGTGACGTAAATAATGCCATCAGCTTATTACTGCGAAACCAGCGCTGGTAAGCTTTATAGATGGTATTAGGCTTGCCAAAATACTCGGGTAAGTCGCGAAGGACAGCCAACACGCATGCGATAAAGCACGCCTTCAACCGTTTGTCTAAGATTTCCTTTGTCATAGATATTAAGTTCTAGTAATATAGATTTCAGTCTTGTCCAGTGTTCATCTTTGAGCATGGTGCGAGGCATAGCGAACGATATCTTTTTTGTGTGAGAACTTAAAGATTAACCGTTCGCTATTTTTTTTGCCATTAATTTATACCCAATGTTCAACACGCCCTAGATCGATTTTGCGCGATGATTGCCTAATGCTATCTGTGTTTTTACCCAAGCAGCGGAAACTGATACATATTGGCATAAATCAGTGTGGCCACAAACACCATGATGACGCCCAGCCATACCAATGAGATTTGTCCTTTTGACCATGACATGCGCCAATTAATCTTGCCCTTTGCGGTCAGCCACTCCGTCACACTGATCGCAATGATCAGCCACAGTGACCCCAACAAAAACCCGCCCAGCACATCACTCAGATAGTGCTCGTTTAACACAATTCTACTCAGTCCAATCAGCACACACAGCAAAACAGCCAGTGAGAGCAGCCGGACTTGACGAACAAAGCGAATGCTAAAACGAATCGCCATATAACCCAAAAACCCATAGAGCGCGATGCTGACCGTCGCATGACCACTTGGGAATGAGTAGGTATGCTCATGCAACAAAATATCGACAGGGCGTGCGCGTTGAAACACCATTTTATTCACAAAGGTAAAGGCTGTGCTGCCGATGGTTGAGACCAGTAGCCCGATAATGACGTAAGGCTGGCGCACCACCATACACAAAATGGCAGTCAGTACGACAATCAGGCAAGTGACAGGCGTAGAGCCCAAACTGGTGATTAACACAAAGACATCTATAATCCCAGACTCGCGCAGTACGCTCATATGCTGCGATACAAACAAATCAGTGGTCACGATAGAGTCGGCTTCCACCACATCCTCAACCAAACCTGCAAACACTGCCAAAATATATACATTGAGCAGCGTTAAAACCGTGAGAATCAGACCAGAAAAATGACCACGGGCAAAGCGCTTGGCGATAAAGCCAAACAATACAGGGTATTTGTCCTGTAAACGTGTGATCAAGGGTAGGCGGGCGATATGTCCACGCAGCCACAGCTCACCGCGTGAGATCAGACTGAGCGCGGGCTTGCCATAATGAATCAATACATATTGCAGCACCCACAAGAAAACAACGATGGACAATAGCGCCATCGCCAAACTGAATAACTGCTGGTTTTCTTGTATAAATGCGATCATGAACAGAGAAGCCCTTGTGTCGTGCGTCATAAAAATGGGACAGATGGAGGTGGCTTGGCAACGCGCCAAATAGTAAATGCCGAATACCAAATACCAAATACTAAATCAAAAGCGGCTGCTACTGTAGCAGACCTGTTGATGGTTGCTGTCTGCTTTTGTTTACGGTGTGTCAATGCAGAAAAACCCCATTGATTAGATGACTGACCAGACTCTTCTATTCAGGCTATTACTAGGTTTGATAATCTTGGTGTCCAATCAATTAACAACATTACGTTGATAATCATTCAATATAACTTGGCTTACTATTCCGTAGCGATGATAGTAAAGTATGTTTATACCAATATTTAAACACTTTATATTACTACTACGTTATGGAGTATTCATCAATGCAATCCTCATTCTTAAATAGAGTTTTAACATCGAAAGCTGGCACAGCTGCCTTAATCCTTCGTGTACCTGTGGGCCTAATTTTGATGGCACATGGCGCGCAAAAGCTTTTCGGCTGGTTCGGCGGTAATGGGCTGGCAGGTACGGCTGGGTGGATGAGTAGTATGGGTATGGAACCTGGCTACCTGATGGCTATCTTAGCAGGCGGTGCTGAGTTTTTTGGTGGTCTTGCGTTAGTATTAGGATTATTAACGAGACCTGCAGCATTGATCGCCGCTTTTACGATGTTAGTTGCTATTTTTTCTGTCCATATCGGTAGTGGCTTATTCATTGCCAATGGCGGCTACGAATATGCATTGACCTTGATGGTAGCGCTGCTGTCACTGATGGTACAAGGTGGCGGTGCGATAAGTATGGACAAGGTATTATCAAAAAATCTAGAGCGAGCTTAAGCGGATTGTGTAATAGTTACCTTTAATGGCTATCAGTAACGCTAAAAAAGTGTCACCTTCAAGATCGTCATGACTCACGTTGATAACGTCATATCAATTAATAACACCATTTCATAAAAGTGACGAGGAGAAAGTGATGAGCATATACGCATCTAACGGGGCAGCAAGCCTGCCTGTATTCTTTATACCGCATGGCGCAGGACCTTGTTTTTTTATGGATTGGCAACCTGCGGATACATGGGACGGTATGGCAAGTTTTTTAGCGAGCATTACCACTCGATTACCTGAGCGTCCAAAGGCTATCTTGATCATTAGCGGCCATTGGCAGACGCCTGAATTTCATATCACCTCTGGCGCAAAACCTGATCTAATTTACGATTATTATGGGTTTCCCAATCATACTTATGATTTGGCTTACCCGGCATCAGGTGCGCCAGTATTGTCTGAGCGAGTCAGTAATTTGCTGACAGCGGCAGGCATCCCAAATGAGCAAGATGCGGCGCGTGGATTTGATCACGGCGTCTTTATACCGTTAAAGGTAATGTTCCCTGAGGCAGATATTCCTGTAGTACAGATGTCACTACGTAATGATCTCGACCCAGAAGCGCATCTGGCAGCAGGTCAAGCCCTGCAATCATTACGCCAAGAGGGGGTGTTGATTATCGGTAGCGGTATGAGTTTTCATAATATGCGCGGCTATGGTGATGCAAACTTCACCGCGCCATCAGAGGGTTTTGACGACTGGCTGACCAATACTGTCGCAGCGGATGCGGAGACGCGATGGTCAGCACTGGCTAACTGGACAAAAGCCCCTTATGCAACAGCCTCACATCCATTAGGCGCAGAGGAGCATTTGCTACCGCTGATGGTGATAGCAGGTGCAGCAGGCAATGATAAGGGGGATAAAATTTACTCTGAGCAAGTGCTAAAAACGCAGCTATCTGCTTTTCAGTTTGGATAAAGTCCAAGTAGAGAACGCCATTCAGCTGATCACTTGAAAAAGCGGGCGTGATGACCAATAAAATAATACGCTACTGTATAGTGAAACCATTATAAAAACGGTATAGCAAGATTAAACGCTATTTTTCGCAGCCTCTGGAGACGCAGTCACAGCAAGCAAGAAAAGTAGCGTTTAATCGAGCGCGTTTCCTATGCTGTATCAATTTTATTGAGGTTCTACTATTTTAGTTTTGCCCATATCTAGCATAAAACAGACTATCATATGTCTTTATGCCTCAATTGAGCTTATCAAATCCACTCATCACAACCCATCAAGGAGCGATCATGCGTATCACTGCCAATTTTGACGCAGGTAATATTGACGTACTTAATATAGAAGATAAAAATAATATTCAGCTCGCCATTCGTCCCGACGTTGGCGAAGAATTTTTCCAATGGTTTAACTTCCGTCTCTCTGGCGAGGTTGGAGATGAGTACGTTCTTCATATTATGAATGCAGGTGAGGCTTCCTATCTCGAAGGGTGGGAGAATTATCAAGCAGTCGCTTCCTACGATCGTCAGCATTGGTTCCGTCTACCGACCACTTATCAAGATGGAAAATTAACCATCGTGGCAGAGCTGGCGTGCGAAACCATCCAAATTGCTTATTTTGCCCCTTATAGCTATGAGCGTCATCAAGATTTATTAGCCGCTGTACAGACACATCCGCTAGTGACGCTAGAGCATTTGGGTGACACGCTGGATAAGCGTGACCTTACTTTGCTCAAAATTGGTGATGGAGATAGTAGTAAGCGCAATATTTGGATCACTGCGCGTCAGCATCCGGGTGAAACGATGGCGGAATGGCTGATTGAGGGTCTGCTTTATAGCTTGTTAGATAGTGATAATGCAACGGGTAGACAATTATTAGATAAAGCCAATTTCTATATTGTGCCTAATATGAATCCTGATGGCAGTGTGCGCGGACATCTCCGTACGAACTCAGCAGGTACGAACCTAAACCGAGAGTGGGCAAGTCCAAGCTTGGACAAAAGCCCTGAAGTGTTTTATGTGATTAAGAAGATGGAAGAGACGGGCGTTGATCTGTTTTATGATGTGCATGGCGATGAAGCATTGCCGTATGCATTCCTTGCGGGCTCTCAAGGCACGCCGAGTTATAATGAGCGCCTCGAACATCTACGTGATCGGTTCTCAGACGTATTGAAATTAGCCAGTGCTGACTTTCAGACCGAGGTCGGCTATGAGATTGATGCGCCAGGTGAGGCGAACATGACACTGGCAACCCATTGGGTGGCAGAGCGTTTTGATTGTCTTGCCAATACGTTAGAGATGCCATTTAAAGACAACGATAATCTACCTGATACAGAGATGGGCTGGTCACCAGAGCGTTCTATTCAGTTAGGGGAAGCATCGCTTATCGCCATGCTAGCCGTCGTTGATGATTTACGTTAATTGACGCTAACTGAAGATTTAGATAGACAGTCGTGGTTCAAACGCTAGTAAGTACTCACTTACTAGCGTTTTTATTTATCAGATATTTATGTGTATAGTTATGATTTTCCTATAGTAAACAATTATATAAAGCGTTCGCCACTTTTAAAATAATACTGAAAAATGATCAATAGTGGCTGTATGAAGTACAACACTTTCATAACAATGGATACCATGACGGCGGATAAAATGTAGCGTGTAACTAATAATATAACCATAAGTTAAATAATCAAATAATCAGGATGGTTGCAATCATGAGTAAAACTAAAACAATTTTAATTACCGGTAGCACAGATGGCATTGGTAAATTGGCTGCTTTAAAGCTAGCAGAGGCTGGGCATCAAGTGTACCTGCATGGCCGCGATGCTGACAAACTTGCTAGTGTTATTGCAGAAGTTCAAGCAGTGGCAACAGGCGACGCGGTAGATCATATTGATGGGTTTGTCGCTGATTTCTCTGACTTAACGGCTGTGCTGAAGATGGCCGCAGACGTCAATGAAAAGCTACCAAAGCTGGATGTATTGATAAATAATGCAGGGATTTATACCACGGTATCAGCGATGACTAAAGATGGTTTGGACGTACGCTTTGTGGTCAATTACCTAGCGCCTTATGAGCTGACCAATGCTTTATTACCGTTACTCAAGCAATCTAGTAAAGCGCGTATTGTGAATCTGAGCTCGGCTGCTCAAGCACCAATATCATATAAGGCATTTGTAGGACAAGAGCGTCTCGATGACAAAGCTGCCTATGCGCAAAGTAAGCTGGCACTCACGATGTGGAGTATGGATTTGGCAGATAGAGTCGCTAGCGATGGTATCAATGTGATCGCTGTTAACCCAGGCTCACTGCTGAACACCAAGATGGTTGACGAAGCCTACGGTCATCACTGGTCATCAGCAGATAAAGGCGCAAATATCTTAACAGCATTAGCGGTCTCGGATGAGTTCGCGGACGACACGGGTAAATACTTTGACAACGATATCAAAGATGGTGCACATGGCGCTGCTAGGGGCGAATTTGGTCAACCGCATGCCGATGCGTTAGACAAAGAAGCCATTGCAGAGCTAGAAAGCCAAACACAGCAGGTGTTACAGTCGTTGTATTAAAAATATATTATCTCCTGTTAAGCGCTATGTATTTCGGTACTGTTCGCGTGAGGACTCTGCTCAATTTATTTATTATTAGGAATAAAAACAATGCAAAATCAGACAATAAAAGCCATTGGCTATCAAGACAATCTAGCCATTGATAATGAACAATCACTACAAGACATTACCCTTGATAAGCCAACTGCGACAGGCCATGACATTTTGGTAGAGGTCAAAGCCATATCCGTCAACCCAGTGGATTATAAGATCCGTCAATCGCGTCCTGCACCAGAGGGTGAGTATGCAGTGATTGGCTGGGATGCGGCGGGCATCGTGACGGCGGTTGGCGAAGAAGTCAGCCTATTCTCAGTCGGGGATAAGGTCTATTACGCAGGGGATTTGACTCGTTCAGGCAGTAATGCTGAGTATCAGCTGGTTGATGAGCGCATCGTTGGGCGTATGCCAGCATCGTTGTCATTTGCAGAAGCGGCAGCATTACCACTCACCACGATCACGGCTTGGGAGATGTTATTTGAGCGCCTGCAAGTACCTGTTACTAATAATTCGGCAGACAAAAACGGTAGTGATGAGCGTGCTAATGACGTCTCGGTATTAGTCATTGGTGCGGCAGGCGGCGTTGGTTCTATCTTAACGCAGTTATTAAAAATACGAACTTCTGCCACGATTATCGGTACTGCATCACGAGATGAGAGCGTAAAGTGGTTAAAGGATTTAGGCGCAGATCATGTCATCAATCATCGTAACCCACTGTTTGATGAGCTACAGAAGACAGGTATCACTGAGGTGGATTATGTCATCAGTCTAAACAACACCGAAGAGCATTATGAAGAAATCATCAAATGCTTAAAGCCACAAGGTAAATTAGGGCTCATCGATGATCCTGACTCACTAGACGCCAAGCTGCTTAAAACTAAATGTCTGAGCTTACATTGGGAATTTATGTTTACGCGATCTATGTTCCATACGCCAGATATGATTGAGCAGCATCGTTTATTGACGGACGTCGCCGATATGATTGATGCAGGCAAGATCAAAACCACCGTTGCCTATCATCTTGGCACTATCACGGCTGAGAATGTACGCCATGCACACCAAATGCTAGAAAACCAGCAAGCACATGGCAAGATTGTATTAGAAGGTTGGCCTGCTTAGGACTTAGAGCATTAGAAAGGATGAATTTAAAAACAAAATAGAAAACCACCCCAGCTTGAATGGCTAGGGTGGTTTTTTTGGGGGGTTGCGTGGTTATATAATTAGTCGTACTTCAATAGCTAATAGTACTTCCGTCACGCAGGGTAACCAAAAGCGCTATTCTACTGCTGAAATTGAAGAAATGGGTGTTGAATATAAGAAAATAGACTCAGGAACAAAAATTGACATGCATCGCAAACAAACCGAAATGATCAAACAATATGAAAAAGAGAGTGGCAAGCTTATGGAAACAACAGTCATCCAGATAATCGTGATATTTTTGATAAAGATAAAGGTCAATATTGGAAAGATCGTTTAAACCAATTGCAAGGAGATTAATGTGAGTTCATTCAATGAAGTTGAAGTTTTATTATCTAAGCAGGATTATCCTGTAATAGAAAAGAAAACTGAACGTATTCAAGAAACTGAAGCCATTCTTACAGAGCTTGGCGTTCAAAAACATAGCAGTTTTTTTAAATTATATACAAAATATTTTTTAAGATTTTTGAATAGTCGTTCGGGTGCTGATGAAATAGTTGATCCTCTGCCACCTCAGGGTTTCTCAGCTAAAATGGCACATGACTATTGGGATGTACCTAAGAATTACATTTTATTTAGTACAGGCGAAGGTGAAGGCGGTTATTTTTACAATATAGTCAGCTCAAAATAAAATTGTTATGGTTAGGGCAAACATCATAAAACAA
>NZ_JAKDJE010000073.1 GCF_030454045.1 Psychrobacter sp.
AATGGTAGTGTGGTTCGCCCATGTGAGAGTAGGTCATCGTCAGCTCTCTATTCTAGATAAAGCCCCCTGATACTAACGTGTCAGGGGGCTTTTCTTTGGGCATTAAAAATTACGTTATATTATTTACAACCACTTTGATATACTAAGCGTATACAACATTTATGGATCAGTAAAAATATACAGTGTCTTTTTTACTGTTATATCGCTGTAAACTAAACTCTAAAATGGTGAATTGTAGATTATATGGATAAACTATGAGAGATGCCTATATAAGATTCTTTAATGAAGGTTATATATCTAAAGAGAACTTCTTTAATTTCGGTTTGGAAGAAACGATTTATGCTCCTTATGATAAAGCCGAAATTGAATGGAATCTCTTAAAAAATCGTATCTATGGTAATGAAAAAGTATTTATTCGAGGGTTTGGTCGCGATGCAAATGGCACCCATTTATTCCAAGCGCTTTATAAAAAGTTACTCAGCAACCATAACGTTCGAAAAGACTCTACGAACAATGCAGAACCAGCTAAGCTGATTAGATCTTTGACTGGATACTCCAAAACTCAGAGTTCTAAATTCGAATCAATTAGAAATTATCAAATTTCCCATATTTTTGGGCGTACTAAGAATGTTTTTGCTTTTACAGCGCCATGGAATATTGTTTATATGCCAAAAATGCTTGACCCATTCACAGGCCACGAGGCTAAAGGAGAAATGATAGATGAATATACTTTATTATTTCAAAGGCAAGGTTATCATAGGTTCGAAAAGCTGATAGACGAATTTAATGAAATTATGATTAATCCTAATTTTAAAGAAAGAGTTAATGAAGTTTTATACTCATTCCATTCAAATGAAACTTATAGTATTAAAGAACTCAAAAAGTTAGAAGAAGCAATTAATAAAGAGTTTAGTCCTGTTACATTATAAAGTTTCAAACAGTTTAGAATAAATTCGAATAGCTGCAAAATTTCCTTAAAACAACTCACCCATCTCAAACTCTTCTTCAAAATCAAATCCTAGCTGCTCGTTTTTGCGCTGGCGCATCTGCTCGATACGCTGTCTGCGCCCATTGACCAGTCGTAGTACTTCACGGCGCTGTTCTGTCGTCATATCATGCCATCGTTGGCGCTCAGCTCGACTGCGCAAGCAACCAAAGCAATAGCCTTTCTTATTGCTTTGACAGACACCGATACAAGGGTTGTCAATGTCGAACAGCTCAAACTGTTGATTCATGGCGACTCCATTGCGATTACCGTCATTCCTTTGACTGGTACCAGACTATTATGACTATATTATTATGTCGCAAATATTGACTAATAGTGTGCCGTTTTATTGTTATTATTTTTGCGCATCGGGTGCTATGCTTAGCGTCACTGGCCTATATAAGACAATCATAACAAAATTAATAAGTGAGATGATACGTGAACCTGATTTATATCCATGGACTGGACAGCGATGCAAACTCGACCAAAGGGCTGCTGTTAGAAAAATACTGCCAGCGCCATCATCCTGATATCAATGTACTGCGTCCTGATTTAAACAAATCTCCTGCGCAAGTGCGTGAGCAGCTGTTGTCATTGATAGAAGGATTGAACGGTAGCGAAGATGAGCAGAAAGGATCGACCAATACAGTACTAATCGGTAGCTCATTGGGTGGGTATTTTTCTACTTTAATCAGCAATCAAATAGGTTGCCCTGCATTGCTGCTAAATCCTAGCACGCAGCCTGATATTACCCTACAGCGTTTTTCTGATTCTTCAATATCCGCTCAAAACAGCAGTGATGAGTCATCGGATAATAAAGTCCTGCATACGACGGCGGGCGGTTGGCGTATTACGCCGTCAGATTTGCAATGGTTTGCAGATCATAAAATTTCTCAAGTCACTTATCCCAATAAAGTTGCTGTACTGCTGAAACAAGATGATGAGCTATTAAACGCTGAGTTGTCTCAGGCCTTTTATGAAGGGCAGGGTGCATCAGTAACCATGCAAGCAGGCGGCGATCATCGCTTTAGTGATTTTGGTGAGCAGCTACCGATGGTGATTGAAATGCTACGAGAGTTGGTAGAGTCTTAGATAGACGACATTATATGACGTGAACGATGGACTATTGACCTTAACGTCGCTATTTTTGGTTATAATGAATAAATAGAATTAAACGCATATGAATAGTTAAGGATGCATTTGTGAGTCAATATAATGCGCAATCATTAGAAGTTTTAGAAGGGCTTGAACCCGTCCGTCGTCGCCCAGGTATGTATACCGATACCACGCGCCCAAACCATTTGGCACAAGAGGTTATTGATAACTCGGTGGATGAAGCGTTGGCGGGTTATGCCAAAACCATCAAAGTGCAACTGCATAGTGATGGGTCGCTGTCTGTCGAAGATGATGGGCGCGGTATGCCAACCGATATTCACCCTGAGTTTGGTCAATCCGGTATCGAGCTGATTTTGACCCGTTTGCATGCGGGTGGTAAGTTTTCGACCTCTAATTATGAGGTGTCGGGCGGTCTGCATGGTGTGGGTATCTCTGTCGTCAATGCGCTATCTACGCGTGTCGAAGTGACGGTATGGCGCGATAGTACCCAGTTTGATATGGCGTTCGAAAATGGCGCACCCGTGACGCCGTTGACGGAATCAGTCAGCTCTAACAAACGCAAACGTGGTACTAGAGTACACTTTTGGGCCGATGGTAGTTTCTTTGATACGCCCAAATTTAACGTTAAGCAGCTCAAGCATAATTTAAAAGCCAAAGCGGTTTTGGCCGCGGGACTAACGATTGAGTTCACCGATGATATCAATGATGAAAAGGTGGTTTGGCAGTTTACCGATGGCGTGGTTGAGTATCTAAGCGAGCAGCTAGACGGCCTTGAGACACTACCTGAAGCACCGTTTTATTATAATTATGATGCAAAAGCGGGTGAACGTGCGGGTGTGACCTTTGCCTTGTCTTGGCTGCCTGAGGGTGGCACGCCGATTCAAGAAAGCTATGTCAACCTGATTCCGACAGCGCAGGGCGGTACCCACGTCAATGGCCTACGCACGGGTATCCTAGAAGCATTGCGTGAGTTTTGTGATATTCATAATTTATTACCACGCAGTGTGAAGCTAACCGCAGAAGATGTGTGGGATGGGGTGAATTATATCTTATCTTTGAAGTTTTCTGAGCCGCAGTTTTCTGGACAGACTAAAGAGCGTCTATCGAGCCGCGAGGCTGCTGGCGCTGTACAGACCTTGGCAAAAGATGCGTTTAGCTTATGGCTCAACCAACATGCGGATATAGGTACGCAAATTGCGGAGTTGGCGATTAATAAAGCAGGTCGTCGCTTAAAATCAGCCAAAAAAGTCGCTCGTAAGAAAATCACTCAGGGACCAGCGTTGCCGGGTAAGTTGGCAGATTGTCGCGGTGATCTGCGTGATGGCGCGGAACTGTTCTTAGTAGAGGGTGACTCGGCAGGCGGCAGTGCTAAGCAAGCACGTGATCGTCATTATCAGGCGATATTGCCACTGCGTGGTAAGATTTTGAATACATGGGAAGTGTCGTCAGATACGGTACTATCTAGTCAAGAGATTCATGATATTGCTATTGCGATCGGTGTGGATCCTGCCTCTGATGATCTGTCCGAGCTGCGCTATGACAAGATATGCATCTTGGCAGATGCGGACTCTGATGGTTTGCATATTGCGACGTTGATCTGTGCATTGTTCGTCAAGCATTTTCCTGCGCTAGTGGATGCAGGTCACCTGTTTATTGCCATGCCGCCATTGTATCGCGTGGACGTGGGTAAAGAAGTCCACTATGCGTTAGATGAACCAGAGCTTGCGCATATTCTATCCAATGTACCGGGCAATAAAAAAGCGCAAATCACCCGTTTTAAGGGTCTCGGTGAGATGAGTGCTGAGCAGCTACGCGAAACGACAATGAGCCGTGATACGCGCCGCTTGGTGCAGCTTGATATGGACGATATGGTACTGACCAATGGCATCATGGATATGCTACTGGCGAAAAAACGTGCCGCTGATCGCAAGTCGTGGCTTGAGAGTAAAGGGGATTTGGCGGATATTTCTTAAAAAAATGTATGTGTCTTAAAATTATGTAGTGGCCTTTAACCGCGTACCGTACAAAATGCCCACATAGGCCATTACTTATATTTATTGTTGAGCACTTTATCGCATAATAAAAGCGCGCAAAATTCGGCCTAGCGTTATGGGCTTAATGGTATGATGTCAGTAACTTCATTATATTGTGCTGCTATGATGCCAAAGATTTTTAAACGCTCTCAGTCTGATACGACACCATCTGCACGCTCGAAAATACTGCCAAATCTCAGCAGAGAACAGGTGGGTGACAACGTGCCTAGGCGTGGCAATAAAGTATCGCCTGTTATTGGCTCGTGGCTCATGAGGGCGGCAGGATGGCGGACAGTGGGTGAGATACCTAATATCTCTCAGGCCGTGGTATTGGCGCTACCGCATACCTCTAATGTCGATGGGGTTTATGCCATTCCTAGTTTGTTTGCACTGGATTTAAAAATCAGTATTATGGCAAAGCATACGCTGTTTAGGGTGCCTCTATTGTCACAATTGCTGTATTGGATGGGTATTATCCCGATCAATCGCACGGATAAAGGCTCAGTACTACAAGCGAGTATCGATAAATTTAAAACAGGTAAGCCGCTATTTTTGGGGTTAGCGCCAGAAGGCACGCGCAAATATACCGAAAGCTGGAAAACAGGCTTTTATTATCTGGCACTCGGTGCTGGCGTTCCTATCTTGCCCGTTGCGCTGGATTATAAGACCAAGGAGGTCCGTTTTTTGTCTTTGGTATATCCAACTGGAGATATTGAAGCGGATTTGCCAAAGATTTATGCCCAGTATCAAGGCGTACTGCCGCGTCATCCTGAGCGTTTATCGCAGCCGCTACAGGACATCAACAACACCGCTAAATAACCGTTTATCGTAGCACGCCAAAAACAAAAAGCCCCTGATATGATAGTATCAGAGGCTTTTTTATAGGATGTCGCGTTGATTGTTATCAACTCACAAACCAAAATATTAGAATTGTGGTTGTCCGTTAGACGCACTAACGCCGCCATCGACAGGGAGGTTTACGCCAGTAATCATTGAGGCATCATGACTTGCTAAGAACGTGATGGCAGCAGCGATATCTTTTGGAGCAGCCAAACGCCCAAGTGGACAGCGCGCTAAAAACTTATCTGTTTTATTATTATTGTCTTGGATAGCGGTAGTCATATTGGTTTTGGTCACGCTTGGATTGACAGCGTTGACGCGTACTCCATCAGGACCGTGATCTAGGGCTAATGTACGAGTTAAGTTGGTCACACCGGCTTTGGCAGCATTGTAGGCAGCCATATTCCAATCGCCACCCATTCCTGAGATTGATGAGACATTGACGATATTGCCCTTAGTTGCAATAAGATGGGGCATAGCGGCTTGTGAGACATAAAAAGTCCCATTTAAATTGACATCAATGGCCGAGCGCCAATCTTCAGCAGATAAGTCTGTTATTTTACCTTGAGTCGCTTTTCCCGCATTGTTAACCAGCACATCGATTTTTTCAAACTTATCGATAGCGCGCTTGACCATTTCTTGCACTTGACTTTGTACGCTGATATCACAAGTGACACAGAGGTAGTTGTCGGTATGAATCCACGTGTGATCTTCTGGAAACTCTGCTGCTGTCTGCTCTAATGTCTCAGCCGTACGACCTACCAAAACAACTCTCGCGCCTTCTTCTGCAAAGCGAATGGCAGTGGCACGACCAATACCTGATCCTGCGCCAGTGACGATGACGGTTTTTTCTTTAAAACGCTTCATAATGATCAATCCTTGTTATTATATATTGTTAGCTATAATGTTAATAAACATACCCTAGAGTAGCACGCAAGCATTGCTTATAATCCTAAAAGCACGCACAAGCAATATTGCTTTGACATCATCATAGCAAGTCATTACGTTGAAAGCGACTGTGTCTGATAGTGCTTATGTAGTGTAATTTTACATTCTTGAAAACTTTAAAACGCTCATCATCTTAATAAAAACACCAGTATTCTGATAAGTTAAAATACAAGTTCTCACACATTCTCTGATAATAAAAGGCTAAAACCTGTGTCTCAAGTATCTAATACAGTATCTGGTAAAAGCCATCTGGCTGATGAGCTGGCTTGCTACTCACAAGCCGCTGCGATGGATGTGGCTTTGACTGGTATGGATGACATTGCAGAGCAATATGGTACTCGATATGGGGCGTGTCAAGATCAGTACCAACTCCCAGCGGGTAAGCTGCGACAATTATTGCTGACAGTATATGTGCCTGTTAATACAAGCACTGCTGATATTGAGTCAATACGTCTGACAGCGGTAAAAACTGCGCTGGTAGGTTATCAGTCATTATTTCCTCAGGGTAGAGATATACAGACTAAGCAAACAGACATTATGACTCGTGATGTTCTGGTTTTTGATATTCAGCTTGTAGATTCTGCGGCAGTGCTCAATCAAGAACATGTTGCAAGCCAGTACCATAAACAGCTAAACCGTCTACCCCATGCTTTTGGCGCTCGATACTTTTTGGAAGAGTTGGTCGTAGACATGAGTGAAGGTGGTCAGCAACTACAAGTATTTAGCTGGCATGACTGGCACTCAATGTTGGCAGCGGTACAAACCCCTTGTGAGCTATGGCGATTTTTGGGTTATCACTTGGCGCAGTTTCAATCTACCGCTACCAGTCAGTCACCAAGCTTTTTATCAGAAAAAGAGTTGGTGACACAGTTTTTGCAAAATGGTGCTTTTTTCACACCCGCTATCGCAGTGGATAACACACTGATTAAATATGACATGCAGGATAAACCCAACCCAGCACTGATAGCCATGGCACTTGCGTATAAGAATCAGAGTGCAACGGCACAGATGTATCAGCAGCATATGCAGCAAGCCGCCGTGCTATGGTCTCAGCTCAGCACACAAATGGTCGCAGCGTATGAGCAGGTGCAAGTAGCGACTGGCGACCAAAAACCGTCAGAGATTCCAGTATCGCGCTGGATGCAGCAATTATTAGATGAGTCCTTGTTTTCGCGTCATGAACTTATCCGTACGCTATATAACCATCCTAAGCAGCAGCCAGCACTGCGACAGAATGGCTATGTTGTGCATCAGCACTCGTATGAGAGCTTAGGTCGGCATTATGTGCTGATATTTTATGGACAAGATTCGCAAGCAAATAATAGCAAGGCCACTATCCAACCAAATCTAGCAAAGATAGCGCAGGATGTTGCGTCTCGATTACCGATAGCGGAGCTGCATCATATCGTTGTGCTTGGGATCGATTTTATAACCGAAGCGAAGGACACCTTTATCGATATTGATGTATGGATTCAACCAGTAGATACGATGACGCAACGAGAGCGGCAACTCACCAAGCAAATACAGCAACTAAAAAAGCAAAATTCTCAGAAAAGCGCACAAAATACAAACAAGCAAATAGATCAAAATTTTGAGAGCAATGATAGATCAAAGCATGATAGCCAACCTGGTACACTGCCTCAAATACACTTGAATCTTTCCATACCTGCACGAAACAACACTTAATAACCAAACGTTTTTAAAAGTATGCTCTGATAAAGGATGGTTTTGATATAAATATCATTCTGTGTTGCATAAAAAAAGACAGCCTAGGCTGTCTTTTTCTTATTTAAAAGTGAGTCCTTATTGACGCTTATTTGTTTAGGTCATCATCAAGGTTGTTACCAGGAAGGATTTGATCGCTGTTGTAGATATCATTGGTATCAGCATCTACGCGAGGCGTCTCAATCACATCGGTACGTAGGTCCGTCGTTGTTGTGCTAGTAGCTGATGGCGTGTTATCACGTACTGAATCAGCCACTTTTTCTTGAGTAGACGAGCTTGGTTTGATTGCAGATTTTGCTTTTGTTTCGTCATGCTCACGGTCCATTTTGTCTTGCATTTTACGTAAGAAGCGAGCTGCTGCTTCTTGACCACCAAGACCAAATGATAGGGCAAAGGCGACGGCGACGGCACCGAGTGTTAGGCCAAATGCTAGATTCACGATTGAATCGGCAATACCCATGGCTTTTAGACCCATGGCAAGTACGAGACCCATAATCAGTACACGTACGATATTTGCTAAGAATTGTGAGCCTTGTTCTGAGCGCTCAACAACACCTGCAATGATATTGGCAAGCCAAAATCCGATAAACAGGATAATCGCACCTAGGATGATGTTGGCACCGAAGGCGATGAACATCGTGATGATGCCTGATATAGCCACAAAGCCTAATAGATCAGCGGCGGCAATGGCAGCAAACAACATGGCAAAGAAGATAATCGCATAAGCGACGAGATCAGAGATTCTCTTGTCACCCATGGTTTCTTGTAGACCCACTTTAGCAGGTAGCTGATTGACTTCGGTATTTTCAAGCAAGCCTTTAACAATGTTAGCAACCATGCGCACAACATAGAATGTCACAACTAAGATAGCCACTGCCATGAAGATGTTAGGCAATGCTTCCATGATTTTGTTGAGCATGTTGGTTGCAGGGCGAGCAATCACTTCGATTTTTAGGGCATTTAATGCAGCGATAATCGTTGGGATAATGACCACTAAAAACGCGAGTGAACCTGCAATATTAGGTAGGCTGTTTTGTTCACTTAAGCCAGCTTTCGTCGCTAACTCTTGAACATTAAAAGTAGAAACAAGATTGGTTACGATACCGCGTACGATTTTGGCGATGATATAACCAACAACAAATACCACACCTGCAATTAGAATGTTTGGAATGAAGCTGAAGATTTTATCAACCATATTGGTCAACGGTGCAAATAAACCATCGAGCTCTAATTGACCGAGTACCATGGTCAATACAACCAATAAGATGAACCAGTAAACCATATCAGCGATGGTACTGCTCATCGGCTTTACGCCCGCTTTTGCGCTTAGACGCTCATCCATTGATGTTTTTGCTAATGCTGCGTTGATAGCAGTGCGTGCCACTGTGGCGACGACCCAACCGATTACACCAAGTGCGATGGCACCGATGAGATTAGGGATAAATGCTAATACTTGATTAACCATGTTTGCAAATGGCGCCGAGATTGAGTTTAAATTTAATTGGCTAAGTGCTCCTGAAATGGCAATAATAAAGATAAACCAAAAAACAATCTTGGAGATAATTCCCTCAAGATCGTAAGTTTTACCAGTTGAAGAGTTCATACGTTGATTAAGATTGACTTTAGATAGCACACCGCGCACAAGTGCAGCAATGCCTAGTGCTACTAGCCAACCAATGATAAATATCAAAATAGCACCAATGATAGAACCAATAGGCCCACCAAGATAACCATTAAAAGATGTGTACATTGGGTTCATCTTATCCTCCTTGAAGCATCTTATAGGTGGCGCTCAACAATCTTGTTAATACAATCATTATTGAACGAGACAAATATATAGATGGTTATTATAAATAGCGTCTTTAATCTGAGTTATGGGGAGATATTCTAGTACTCAAATAGCGTGAATTATTTAGGGTATCAGTTCTGTTTGTAGTTATCGCTTTGCTACTAATACCCATATACCGATGATAATTGCCAACATTCGATTACTTATCTCCTCAACAAAATAAGCTTAACGCATGTATTGAGGGTTTTAAAGATAGAAAGCTTTACTTGCCACTATATTTGTGTGATAAGTTGTTATTATAATAGGAAATGTTTACATAGACTGTACATTCGCCCGAGAATTTCATGCAAATCGTGGTTCCTAAAACTAAGATTTGTTATTATAGATGCATGTGACATCTCGCCACTATTCTTACAATCAGAGAGTAATCTATGAAAAAAATCACTACTTTAAGCGTTAGTGCTCTTGCTAGCGCTATGTTGTTAATGACAGGCTGTAGTACCAATAACGGTAGCCAAGAAACAGCCGCTCAAAGCGTTTCAATCACTGAACAAAGCTCAGCCAGCGAAAAAGTGGGTTACAGCTTGGGCTATATGATGGCAGAAGGTAATAAACAAGCGGTCAAAGATTTGAATCTTGATACTTTTGAAAAAGGGTTCCGTGACGGCTATGAAGGCAATGATTCAGCGTTGACGCAAGAGCAGATGCAAGAAGTATTGATGACGTATCAAAAAGAGCAAGAAGAACAATTTGCTAAAGACATGCAAACCAAAGCGACAGAAAATAAAGCCGCTGGTACTGCATTTTTAGCAGAAAACGCGAAAAAAGAAGGTGTAAAACAGACAGATTCTGGCCTACAGTATAAAGTACTAAAAGAAGGTACAGGCAAATCACCAAAAGCAACTGACGTGGTGGAAGTAAACTACGAAGGTAAGCTGATCGATGGTACTGTGTTTGATAGCTCTTATGAGCGCGGTGAGCCAATTGAATTCCCCCTAAACCAAGTCATCGCTGGCTGGACAGAAGGTCTACAGTTGATGAAAGAGGGCGGCAAGTACGAATTCTATATCCCAGCTGATATTGCTTATGGCGAAGCGGGCAACGCAGGTATCGAGCCGAACAGTACGCTTATCTTTACGGTTGAGTTATTAAAAGTCAAATAAGTCTATCAAGCAGATACTATCTAAACAGATATCTAGCGAACAAAAAAGCCTTCGTAATTGAAGGCTTTTTTGTGAGTCAGTGTTTTATATCAGTTTGAGATTATAAATTTTTCTGAAAGACTTTAGAGTTGCGACCATTATGATATTGCTCTTGACGGGCATCTGGTAAAGCACTTGCCGCAACTTCGGCAAAGCCTTGCTCAACGAACCAATGGGCGGTACGCGTGGTCAGTACAAACAGTTTATGTAGACCATGACTGCGTGCTTGCTGCTCTAAGAATGCCAGCAAGTCAGTGCCGCGGCTACCATTGCGATATTCAGGACGTACGGCAACACAAGCGACTTCTGCGGACTCTGCGTCTAGCGTATGCAAGGCTGCACAGCCCAAAATCATCCCATCGCGTTCGATGACACTATAGTTATCAATTTCTTGCTCTAAGCGCTCACGCGAGCGTCTGACCAAAATACCTTGTTCTTCTAGCGGTGATAACAGCTCAAGAAGGCCAACCACATCATCGACATTAGCACGGCGAATTTCTTCGTATGGATCGTGGCTGATTAGTGTACCAGAACCGTCACGAGTGAATAGCTCTTCTAATAGGGCACCGTTTTTGGCATAGGAGATGATATGCGTGCGATGTACGCCTTGACGGCAGGCCAAGCTTGCGCAGTTCAAGAAGTAATTGATTTCACAGTTCAAATCACGATCGCGTAAGAAGCGATCCACTTCGTTAGGAATCATCTCATGTAGCAAACGATCACCATCATTGATACCTGCCTCTTCGCCCAAGAAGATGAGCTTGTCAGCACCCAATTCTACCGCAGCGCTAAGCGCAACGTCTTCAGCGAGCAAATTGAACACTTCACCTGTCGCAGAGTAGCCCATCGAGCCCAATATCACGATGTGGTCATGTAGCAAGTTATTTTTGATGGCTTCAACATCGATAGAACGCACTTCCCCTGTCATCTGATAGTCAATGCCGTCACGGATGCCATAAGGGCGAGCCGTCACAAAGTTGCCTGAGATGGCGTCAATACGTGAGCCATACATCGGAGAATTGGCCAGTCCCATCGACAGCTGCGCTTCAATCTGTAAACGAATCGCACCAACGGCTTGTAGGATAGAGGGCATCGCTACACGCGGGGTGATACGAATGTCTTGATGCAGCGGAGACTCAATATTGGCGTCTGCTAAGTTTTTCTCGATTTGTGGTCGTGCCCCGTGTACCAGTACCAGCTTGATACCCAAACTATGGAGCAAGGCAAAGTCATGAATCAGCGTGCTAAAGTTAGGATGATTGACCGCTTCACCGCCAAACATAATCACGAACGTTTTGCCGCGATGCGTGTTAATGTAGGGGGCAGAGTTACGGAACCAATGGACGTATTCAGGATTAATCTGGGGCATGGAACTAGTAGTCATAATAGGAGCAGTAGTCGTTAGGATAAGAAAAAGGGCGCAGCAAAAAAATGCCTAGCGCTAAAGATTTACCATAGCAAAAAACGCAGTTATGAGCTATCTTTTATTTCAGCGGTAATGAGGTGTTTTTAATACTTGTTATTGATATACACAACCTCAACACGGGGTTAATATACACACAAATGCTTTTTGCTATGCTAAGCGCTATTGCTTTGAGTTCAATGGGTCAAGATCATTGATAAAAATCATAAATCTGATGTGATCAGCAGGCCGAATAGTAATACCGCGAATCATAACAAATGAGGTATCCGCCGCATTTTAACTAACGACATCAACCCGATCAGTGTTAGGATTTCTAAAAACGATGAGTAAGAGATATCGACCATCTCTTTTTGCCATTGAACGTATTCAAAAGATATAAATTTTGCCATCTGTGCTTTACTGATATATCAACCAGGGATAATGAGAATTATGAAAAAAAGTAACCAATTTGCTAGCCCATTTAGTGCTTGGAGCGGTCATCGCTTATTTCACGTTGTTGCCGGTACGCTCATCGGTGCAATGGTCGTGACAACGCAAGCTTCAGCGATGCTGCCAACACCAGAGCAAGCGGTTGATAATTCAATGCCGATGCAGACAAGTACGAATAATAGCAGCACCTCAAGTGCCCAAGCGGTCAACAGTAAAATTACCGCGTCACTGGTTAGTGTCGATGCCAATGGTCAAGAAGTATTGGTTCCTGTCGATACCAATACGCGTTTGCAGTCAGGTAATGTATTGGAGTATCAAGGGTACTTCACCAATACCAATGCTGATCGCGTCCGCAAAATGACCGTCACCATGAGTATTCCGGATCAAGTAGAGCTGTTAAATACAGTCGCCCCTGAGTTCCCATACGGTAGTGTCGATGGCAATAACTTTGCGCGTATGCCACTGCGTACTAAGGTAGACAATCAACTACAAGATGTCGCGCTTAAGTACTACAAAGCAGTTCGTTGGGATCTTGAAGGCGTTGGTCTAAATGACACCGTCGCTGTAAAATATCGCGCGCGCGTCAAATAAAGGTGTGTATAACGCCAACTGCAAGCGCGGCAAGTAAAATATCGCGCGCGCGTCAAATAAAGCTGAACGAGTTCTATTAAACTGCCGGCGGGCTAGTGATATAAATGTGAGCTATATGCATGAATAAAAAAGCACCGCCGTTTATAACGACGGTGCTTTTTTATGGGCAGTATGCAATGCGGCAAACACTTCGTTAATGAGTGTCTCGACAGATGGATCTAGAGCGTGGCGTATTTTCTTTTGGATTTGTCTTGAATCAGCTGTTTGATGGCGGTGATTTGCGGCGTTGTGGCTTGCGCGCCTGCTGCTATCAGAGAACGACGCTGGCGGGTGTCTATTGAGCTGACATGCGCTGCATTTGGGGTAATGACGATGTCTGCGCGGTCTCGTTCGCGGTGCACTGATGAAGAGCGGTTAGTCGAGGAGACGACATTGGTTTCAAGAAAGCCCCAAAAGTCGGCCAATGAGCTGAGTGTGATGCGCTTATTCTCAGGCGCATTGCTATCTTGTGCCGAAGTTACATCAACGGCGATTACAATATCAGCGCCCAAATCACGTGCGCTATCAACAGGCACGAGACTGACCACGCCACCATCGATATATTTTTTGCCGACTTTTTCGGGAATACGCGGGGCGATAAAAATATTGGGTACGCTACAAGAGGCTTGAACAGCAAGACCTGCGTCACCTGTGGTAAAAACCGCTTTTTTTCGAGTATGTTTCTCTGCTGCGATGGCGGCAAAGGCAATCGGGAAATCTTCTATGACTTGTCCGCGAACTTTTTCGTTCACAAAGTGCTTGAGTTTGAGGCCTTCGATAAAGCCTTGGTTGGATAAGGTAAAGTCTGTCAGCTCGCTATCAGTGGTGGTCAGCGCCAATTGCTCAAGCTCAACAGGCGTGTAACCACTGGCATACAGGCTACCGATTAAGCTGCCGACACTCGTGCCGACAATCAGGGTAGGTTTGATGCCATTGTCTTCTAATGCTTTTATCACCCCCACGTGAGCAAACCCTTTGGCACCGCCGCCGCCCAAGACCAAAGCGACACTAGGCGCCTCTATCGTAGGCTTGGCCGTCGATGTTGGTGTCAAGGTATTACAGGCGCTAAGACATAACCCAACTACCGCAAGCAGGCTGGTACGCAATACACTTAAGCCTTGGTGAGGCCGCTGATAAAGAGTAGAGTCGGACATAAAAAGTACCTTATAAAATGACCGTGATTTATAAAAACCACCCCACTCTCAACTTGAAATAAGCAAATCAAACTGAAGAGGCGGGTTACCAAGT